>NZ_BAAGIR010000008.1:0-43784 GCF_054658155.1 Alkalibacterium sp. m-11 | reverse complement strand
CAAGTCCAATGGGACAACTGAAGAAAATGTTTGGGTAATGAAACACACAGAATGAGCCATTTTAATATTAAAATTGAAGAGTTACCATCTCTAGAAAAAAAGTTTCCGCCAAAGTCTTGACACATACAAAAATTAACTGAGAGTTGCATTTTAAGAGTATATGTAGTATACTTATAAGCGGTGCAAAAAGCACCAAATTTCACACCTGAGTGGATGGATTGAATGGTGCTCTATTGCCATGGAGTGTTCAAACAGATGAAGCTCGGGGAGGAAAAATATAAAACCAAATGGAGGAATGACAAATGGCAGTTGTATCAATGAAACAATTATTAGAATCAGGTGTTCATTTCGGTCACCAGACTAGACGCTGGAACCCTAAGATGAAACCATATATCTTTACAGAAAGAAACGGCATCTACATCATCGACTTGCAGAAGACTGTTAAGCTGATCGATCAAGCTTACAACTATGTCCGTGATATTGCAGAAGATGGCGGAACAGTTCTTTTTGTAGGAACTAAAAAACAAGCACAAGATGCGATCAAAGAAGAAGCTCAAAGAGCTGGCGCTTACTACATCAACCACCGTTGGTTGGGTGGGACGCTAACTAACTGGGATACAATTCAGAAGCGTATCAAGCGTCTGAAACAGATTGAAAAAATGGAAGAAGACGGAACATTCGATGTCCTTCCTAAAAAAGAAGTCGGTATCCTGATCAAAGAACGCGATCGACTTGAAAAATTCTTAGGCGGAATCAAAGATATGCCTAAGCGTCCTGACGTGTTATTCGTTGTTGACCCAAGACAAGAGCACATTGCTGTTAAAGAAGCTCAAAAACTTAATATTCCAATCGTAGCAATGGTAGATACTAACTGTGATCCAGATGAGATCGACGTTATCATCCCTTCAAACGACGATGCTATCCGTGCAGTAAAATTACTGACTAAAACAATGGCTGATGCTGTTATCGAAGGAAATCAGGGAGAAGAAGGCTTTGAAGAAGAAGCAAAATCTGATTCTCTAGATGAAATCGTTGAAGTCGTCGAAGGCGATAACGAGTAATCATCGCTTTTACCGGATCGATATACGACTAAGGAGGAATTTTTGTGGCAAACATTAAAGCAGCTCAAGTAAAAGAGTTACGTGATAAAACAGGCGTTGGAATGATGGATGCGAAAAAAGCATTAGTGGAAACTGATGGAGATTTAGACGCAGCTGTCGATTACCTGAGAGAAAAAGGTGTATCTAAAGCAGCTAAGAAAGCAGACCGTATTGCGGCTGAAGGACTGGCTAACGTTCACATCGAGGGTAACGTTGCGGCTATCGCAGAAATCAACTCAGAAACAGACTTCGTTTCTAAAAACGATAAATTCCAGAACCTTGTTAAAGGTATTACTAAAACTGTAGCAGCAAACAAACCTGCAACTATAGAAGAAGCACTTGCTTTGGATATGGGTGGAGACTCAATTCAGGATACAATTACTGAAGCGACTCAGACTATCGGTGAGAAGATCACTCTACGTCGTTTTGCTGTTGTAGAAAAAACTGACAATGATGTATTCGGCGACTACGAGCACATGGGTGGACGCATTACTGTTCTTTCTATTATTGAAGGAACCGATGATGTAGAAGTCGCTCGTAACGTATCTATGCACATTGCGGCAATCAATCCTAAATTCATCACTCGTGAAGAAATCTCTCAGGAAGAAAGAGATCACGAACTGAACGTGTTGACTGAACAAGCTAAAAATGAAGGAAAACCTGCAAATATCGTTGAAAAAATGGTACAGGGACGTCTCAACAAATGGCTAGCAGAAGTAAGTCTTGTTGATCAGCCATATGTTAAAGATCCAGACAAAACTGTTGGTGAGTACTTGAGCGAAAAAGGTGCATCTATCAAATCATTCATCCGTTACGAAGTGGGAGAAGGAATTGAGAAACGTACTGAAGACTTCGCTGCAGAAGTTCAAAGCCAATTAGGCAATAAATAAGTTTGTAGATATGGAGCAGGGGTATTTGATCCCTGCTCTTTTTTTGCAAGCTATCTCTATTACTAAATACATAAGGATTCTGACAGAACGGAGGCCATATGATTTCACATAAAGATCAGCTTAATACTCAATACGACGTAATTATCGTTGGTGCAGGTGCAGCCGGTTTATCAGCGGCGATTCAGGCAGATGATACAGGTGCCTGCCCTGTTATTTTTGAGAGCATGCCGGGTGTGAAAGGGAACAGCATTAAAGCATCTGCGGGAATGAACGCTTCACAGACAAAATTTCAGCAGGCCCAGGGGATTGAGGACAGTCATTCACTTTTTTATGAAGAGACACTGGCTGGCGGAAACCGGACAAACGATGTAGAGCTGTTGTCCTATTTTGTTGAAGAATCGCCGAAAGCAGTTGACTGGCTTGACTCAATGGACATTACTTTGTCCAGTCTCACAACTACAGGCGGAATGTCTGTTAAACGAACACATAGACCATCTGATGGATCTGCTATCGGAGGATACTTGATGAAAGGTCTGATGCGTATAGTCGAAGAACGAGGGATCCCTCTGTTTACTTCTGCAGAAGTCATTCGTCTGTCGACATCAGAAGATTCGAATCTGATCAACGGCGTTTATGTAGCTATAGACCGGCAAGGTGAAAACTTAGTCAGGGCCAGGGCTGTTGTCATAGCAACTGGTGGTTTTGGCAGTAATTATAAAAAAATAGAAGAAGTGGCTCCTGACCTTGTTAAGCTTATCACTACAAATCATGAAGGAAGTCAAGGAAGTGGGATCGACATGGTCAAGGCGGTCGGAGGAAGTATCAGAGATCTTGATCAGATTCAGATCCATCCCACCGTCCATCAGAGAAGTCGATTTTTATTGACAGAGGCAATAAGAGGCGAAGGAGCCATACTCATTTCTTTGTCAGGGAAACGGTTTGTCAACGAAATGGACCGTCGAGATGTGGTATCACACGCTATTATAAACTGTCCAGAACAGAAAGCGTTCCTGATTTTCGATGAACAGCTAAAAGAAAGAGTGCCCGCGGTCGGGTTCTACGAGTCAAAAGATATGGTGTTAAAAGCAGAGACGTTGTACGGACTGGCTGATCAGATCGGTGTACCAAAAGAAGTATTAGCAGCAACGATTACAGAATGGAATCAGGCCGTCGCCTATGGAACAGATGACCTGTTCGAACGGACTACTGCCATGGAACATCCCATTCAGACAGGTTCGTTTTATGCCATAGAAGTGGCTCCAGGAATTCACCATACCATGGGTGGTGTCAGAATCAATACAAGGTCTGAAGTGATTGATGAAGATGGCAGAAAGATCAGTGGCTTGTATGCAGCCGGAGAAACGTGCGGGGGACTGCATGGAGAAAACAGGATAGGTGGCAATGCAATTGCTGAAACCATCGTGTTCGGAAGACAGGCTGGAAAGCAGGCGGCAGAGTACGTACAAAAAAGTGCAGGGGATTATGGTTTTTAATTTAACAAAATTGAACGCTAATTATTTTAAAACGTCTCATAGCTGCACGGAATAACTGTCAATTTTTAATGACCTTGCACTTGTTATGTGGTAGAATAAAAATGTATGAATTATGGAGGGAACGATTATATGGATGAACCGAAGTACAAGCGAATCGTACTGAAATTAAGTGGAGAAGCTCTTGCTGGAGATGCTGGATTCGGCATAGAGCCGCCAACTATACATGAAATCTGTCAGGAAATTAAAGATGTACATGAACTTGGCGTCGAAATCGCCATCGTTGTAGGCGGCGGGAATATCTGGCGTGGTCATGTTGGAGCTGAAATGGGTATGGAGCGCTCACAGGCAGATTATATGGGGATGATTGCTACGATCATGAATGCTCTGGCTCTACAGGATTCACTTGAAAATGCCGGTGTACCGACACGTGTTCAGACGTCTATTGAAATGCGTCAGGTTGCTGAACCATATATTCGCAGAAAAGCTATGCGTCACCTTGAAAAAGGCCGTGTCGTCATTTTCGCCGGAGGTACTGGCAGCCCGTACTTCTCAACAGATACAACTGCAGCGCTTCGAGCCGCAGAAATGCAGGCTGATGTCATTATGATGGCCAAGAACAATGTCGACGGGGTTTATTCGGCTGATCCGAATATTGATGCCAATGCCGTTAAGTTCGAAGAACTGACTTATCTGGATATCATAAATAAATCACTTCAGGTAATGGATACCACAGCGTCCTCTTTAAGTATGGACAACGATATTCCATTAGTCGTATTTAATCTGAGTAAAAAAGGCAACATTAAACGTGTAGCCCTAGGAGACACGATTGGGACAACTGTAAGGAGGAAAAAACAGTGACTGAAGCAATCTTGAAAGACACACAGGGAAGAATGAAAAAAGCGGAGCAGGCCTATGTAAGGGAACTTGGAAGCATCCGTGCAGGACGTGCTAACCCGAGTCTGCTGAATCGCATCAACATCGAGTATTATGGTGTACCTACGCCTTTGAACCAGGTAGCGCAGATTTCAGTACCTGAAGCACGCGTTCTTCTTATCACCCCATACGATAAAAATGCACTCGGTGACATTGAGAAAGCACTGAATCAGTCTGATATCGGAATTCCGCCGGCAAATGACGGGAACGTCATTCGACTTGTCGTACCGGCACTTACGGAAGAAAGAAGAAAAGATATAGCAAAGCAGGTAGGCAAAGAAGCTGAAAATGCGAAAATTGCTGTAAGGAACATTCGCCGTGATGCAATCGATTCATTGAAGAAAGCAGAAAAAGATGGAGAACTGACTAAAGATGACCTTCATCACTATGAAGAGGAAGTTCAAAAGCTGACAGATGGCAGTGTCAAAGCTATCGACAAGCTATCTGCAGAAAAAGAAAAGGAAATTTTAGAAGGATAAAAAAAGGAGAGTAGCTGAAGCACTTTTAAGGAATGTATCACATCATCCTTAAAGAGCAGAGCTGACTCTCCTTTTGCTTTATAGTTTACTGATAATGTATTTGTTCACTAATTTAGTAACAACTGACGTAACGACTATGCTGATAATATACTTTCTTAAGCGTCTCATATGCAGGTCCTCCTTAATATTAAATTAACACTTTTCTGTTAGCTTACTTATAGTATAGCAAATCTCCATAAATACAGAAAACAGAACGTTTTAAAATATTCATAAACACCTTCTGAATTTCTGTAGCAATTTAAATAGATTTTTACTACAATAGAAGAGATGTATATTTATTTCTAGGAGGGTATGGTGCATCAGGCACCAATAAATATGGTTGAAAATGAAGAAACAAATGCACCTGCACACGTCGCCGTGATAATGGACGGAAATGGACGATGGGCAGAACGACAAGGGAAAGCGCGGAAATTTGGGCACCAGGAAGGCATGGAAGCAGTCAGACGAGTAACTATCAGAGCCAGTGAACGTGGAATCAAAGTGCTCACACTTTATGCGTTCTCAACCGAGAACTGGAAACGTCCTCCTCAGGAAGTTCATTTTCTTATGCAGCTGCCGATTCGTTTTTTTGATCGGTTCGTACCGGAACTGCAGGAAAAGAATGTGAGAGTCAACATGATTGGTTTCGAAGAAAAAGTTCCTTCCTCAACAAGAAAAGCGATTCAGAAAGCAATGGATCAGACGAAAGATAATGATGGAATGATTCTGAATTTCGCATTCAATTACGGCAGTCGTGCAGAAATTGTCAGAGCGACTCAGTCATTATGTGAACGGGCTTTAA
The DNA here is from genome assembly GCF_054658155.1 of Alkalibacterium sp. m-11. NCBI lineage: Bacteria > Bacillati > Bacillota > Bacilli > Lactobacillales > Carnobacteriaceae > Alkalibacterium > Alkalibacterium sp. m-11. The sequence continues at coordinate 38,048 of NZ_BAAGIR010000008.1, read as the reverse complement.
ATGGCGAAATTAGCATTAGTGAAATAAATGAGGAAGTGATCGAGCATCATCTGCTTACGCAGTCAATTGCACCTTATCAGGATGTGGACCTTCTGATCAGAAGCAGCGGAGAACAGAGGTTAAGCAATTTTCTTCTCTGGCAGAATGCGTACAGTGAATTTTATTTTTCAGATCTTCTCTGGCCTGATTTCACCGGTGATGTACTGGACGAGGCCCTTTTGAGCTATATAAACAGACAGCGGAGATACGGGGCTGTCTAAACTACTATGAAAGCTGAGGATGAAGATGTCTAAACGTATAGTAACTGCACTTATTGCACTAGTATTATTCATACCATTGTTTATATTTGGGTCATGGCCCTTAGAGTTGCTGGTGGGATTAGTTGCGCTTTTTGCACTGATGGAGTTTGTTCAGATGGAAAAGATGAGCATTCGTTCCTTTCCAGCCATTCTGTCGGGTCTTATTGTATTGAGTATGGCTCTCAGTCCGAGAGTGAACGAGCTTTTTTCAGGTGATATCCTTACGCCTGTCATCATATTGCAAGGCTTGATACTGCTGGTTTATTCTGTATGGAATCCTGATTTAAAAATCAGGCAGATCGGTTCTGTGTTATTGATGACGGTTTATATAGGAGTCGGTACTGCTTCGTTAGTATCGTTAAGACAGTATAGTCTGACCTTTGTCCTGCTTGTACTACTAGTAATCTGGGCAACTGATACTGGAGCTTATCTCATTGGTGTAAAAATTGGAAAAACAAAATTGGCGCCTAGTATATCTCCAAATAAAACAATTGAAGGATCAGCCGGTGGAACGATTGCTTCTGCCATAGTCAGCGCTATCTATCTTATTTATTTTCCGATAGCGGACTCTTACATCCTTTCTATTCTCTTTATGATGGTGCTCTCAGTAGTAGGGCAGTTAGGAGATCTGGTTGAGTCAAAGATAAAGAGAGAGTACGGTGTCAAGGACTCAGGAAAGATACTCCCAGGACATGGTGGGATACTGGACCGGATCGACAGCCTGCTTTTAGTACTTAATGTGTTATTTGTCATCGGATTATTACGATAGAAGAAGGAGACCTTTATGATTCAGACTATTCTTGCGTTTGCCCTTGTATTTGGGATTATTGTCATTATTCACGAATTTGGGCATTTTTATTTTGCAAAACGAGCAGGCATTCTAGTAAGAGAATTTGCTATCGGATTTGGACCGAAAATCTTTCATCATCGCAAAGGGGAAACAACCTATACCATCAGGCTGCTTCCTGTTGGCGGATATGTCAGGATGGCAGGATATGAAGAGGAAGCTGATATACGACCCGGCATGACCGTCAGTTTATCCTTGGATGATCAGGATAAGGTCGAAAAAATCGATCTACAGTCTAAAGACGCGTCGCTGGATACTGTACCTTTGGAAGTGACTGATTTCAATTTTAATGAAGATTTGTTCATAGCCGGACGTGTCGGATTTGATACTGAAGTTAAAAGATATGAAGTCAATCGGGACGCTCTTTTAGTAGAAAAAGACGGGACATTGCTTCAGATTGCTCCGAAAGATCGTCAGTTCCAGAGTGCGTCACTTGGCAACCGGATGATGACCAATTTTGCCGGTCCGATGAACAACTTCATACTGGCAGTCATTGCATTTACAGCCCTCGCTTTCTTGCAGGGTGGGGTTCCTTCTCAGGAGCCTCTTATCGGAGCAGTTGAAGAAGGTTCTCCTGCGGCTGAAGCCGGTCTTGAAGAAGGAGACCGTGTTCTTTCCATAGATGATGAAGAAGTCGGCTCTTGGAAAGAAATGCTCATGATCATTCAGGACAGTCCAGAAGAAGCTATGACTTTCGACATCGAAACAGCCGATGGAGAACGTGTCCAGCAGACGATCACGCCATACAGTTATGATTCAGGCAATGAAGTAGTGGGGCGAATTGGCATCGAGAGATTTGTAGACGACAGTCTGACTGCCAGATTGACCTTCGGATTCACAGAAACATGGTTTATCATTACTCAAATATTTACCTTACTTGGATCATTCTTTACCGGCGGTTTCAGTGTTGACCAGCTTGGTGGACCTGTTGCAATTTATGCAACAACTGAAGCTGTTGTTCAAGCGGGAATATTCGGACTCATCAGCTGGATCGGATTTTTAAGTGTGAATCTCGGTATCATGAACTTGCTTCCCATTCCCGCGCTTGACGGAGGGAAACTGCTGCTCAACCTCATTGAAGCGGTACGCAAGAAACCATTGAGTCAGGAAAAGGAAGGGTATATTACACTTATCGGTGTCCTGTTCCTTCTAATCCTCATGTTACTAGTTACATGGAATGATATTCAGACATTCTTTTTAAATTAACCACTAAAGGAGACAGTCGTTTATATGAAACAGTCAAAATTATTTGCACCTACATTAAGAGAAGTTCCAAATGATGCTGAAGTGATTAGTCATCAGCTGCTTTTGAGAGCAGGATACATCAGACAGGTATCTTCAGGGGTATACAGCTATCTACCACTGGCATACCGCGTCATCGAAAACATCAAAGCCATTATACGTGAAGAACTGGATGCGATTGAGGGTTCAGAAATGCTTCTTCCGGCACTACTTCCTGCAGATTTATGGAAGGAATCCGGACGGTATGAAACATACGGGGAAGATCTGATCAAGCTTAAAGATCGTCACGAGCGTGATTTTATTCTTGGACCGACTCATGAAGAAACATTTGCCAAACTGATCAGTGAAGAAATCAAATCTTACAAGAAGCTTCCGCTTCACCTCTATCAGTTCCAGACTAAATATAGAGATGAAAAGCGTCCCCGTTTCGGTTTGATGCGCGGAAGAGAATTCATCATGAAAGATGGCTACACATTCCACGATAATTATGAAAGTCTGGATGAAGCTTATGATCAGATTGCCCAGGCCTATACAAAAGCATTCGAAAGACTCGGGCTGAATTTCCGCTCGATCATCGGTGATGCAGGGGCTATGGGAGGAAAAGACTCCGTAGAATTTATGGCTCTAGCTGATGCTGGTGAAGATACCGTTGTGTATTCCGACGGCAGTGACTACGCAGCCAACCTGGAAATGGCGTCAAGTGCATACAAGCAGTCACCTAATACAGATGTTCTGCTTGAAATGAAAGAAGTGGACACGCCCGATACGACAACGATTCAGGAGCTTTCTGAGTTCCTTGATTTACCTAAAGCTCAGCTTCTCAAAAGTGTGCTCTACATGGCAGATAATGAGACGCCTGTTCTTGCGATCGTTAGAGGCGATCAGGAGGTTAACGATATCAAGCTTAGAAACGCTATCGGAGCTGAAGAGGTCGTGCCTGCAGAGGATGACCAGATCAAGTCTATCTTCAAGACAGTACCTGGTTACGTTGGACCGGTCGACCTCTCTGATGAAGTTCGAATTATCGCAGACCTGCATGTTCAGGATGTGGTCAATGGCGTAACTGGAGCGAATAAAGAAGGGATTCACCTAACCAATGTCAATCCAGGGCGAGACTTTTCGGTTGAAACATTTGCCGATATCCGTACAGTTAAGGAAGGCGACCCTTCTCCTGACGGGAAAGGCAGCCTGAAATTTACCAAGGGAATTGAAATCGGGCACATCTTTAAGCTGGGAACACGTTACAGCGACGCTATGAATGCTACCGTTCTGGACAGTAATGGCAGACAGACGCCAGTTATTATGGGAAGCTACGGCATCGGAGTCAGCCGACTGCTTTCAGCTATTGCTGAACAGTATGCCGATGATAAAGGACTGGTGTGGCCAGCCGCTGTTGCCCCGTTCGATCTGCATATTATCCCTGTCCAAGTGAAAAATGACGAGCAGAAAGAACTGGCTTTCCGCCTTTATGATGATTTCAAGTCTAAAGGCTATAAAGTTCTTCTGGACGACCGTAATGAGCGTCCTGGTGTTAAATTCACAGATGCAGAACTGATCGGTATTCCGGTACAGCTGACTGTTGGTAAAAAAGCAGCTGAAGGTATAGTAGAAATAAACATCCGCAAGACTGGTGAAATGGTCGAAGCCAGACTAGATGAAGTGCTGCAGACCATCGATATTCTGATGAACAATCAGAACTAATTAAATGATTAAAATGAAAACTGAGGCATTTACTGTCTCAGTTTTCTGTTCTATAATCGTAGGAAAGTGACAGGAGAAAGAAGGATTTACTTTGAGTTTAAATAAAACTGAACTGTTTCAGACACTTCTTAAACAGACAAAAGTCGAATTAAGTGATGAAGATAAAGAATGGATACATAAGGGTGAAGTTGAATCAGTCACCGTCTATAAACGAGAGAAGAAATGGGACCTTGTTCTGACATTTCCGAACATTCTGCCTTACCGTCTCTATCTGACCATCAGTCACGCCATCCGAGAATCGTTCAAGGCGATTTGTGAAGTGAACCTGACTGTCCGGACTAGCGAGCCAACTATCACTGTGGAAAAAGTGAGAGATTACTGGAATGAAGCGTGCAAGCAAAGTGGAGTGGATTCACCAATTTGCAACCAGGTTTTTTCAGAACGTTTTCCTGTTTTTAAAGATAAAAAATGGCTGTTCATAATTGACCAGGAGCTTGTTTTCGACAAATACGACAAAGATTTCCTGCCTCAGATCAGCAAGGCCTATCACAAACTGGGATTTCCTGAAACCTTTTCAGTCAGGGCTTTAGTAGATGCTCAGGCTAGTCAGGATAAGGTCAATGAATTCAAACTTAAAAAAGAAGAAAATGACCAGCTGATGGCTCAGGAGTATACGAAAATGATCGAAACTGCCGAAAAGAAAAAAGAGCAGTCCAGAGAAGACAGTCATAGTGGCCCGATCAAACTGGGACGGGCTATCCCAGCTAACGAAGAAGTCAAGCAAATGATCGAAGTTGTTGAAGAAGAGCGACGCATCACGCTTGAAGGATATGTATTCGACTCTGAAGTCAGAGAACTGAGATCCGGAAGAAAACTGCTTCTGATGAAGATTACCGATTATTCTTCATCTTTTACCTGTAAACGGTTCTCAAACAATGAATCAGACGAAGCTCTTTTTGATGCGATTAAACCCGGTATCTGGGTAAAGGTCAGAGGGAGCATTCAGGAAGACACATTCATGAGGGATCTTGTGATGAACGTACAGGATATTACTCAGACCTTCCATGCTGAAAGAGAAGATACGTTCGAAGGGGAAAGCAAGCGCATTGAGCTGCATGCCCACACAAATATGAGTCAAATGGACGCGATTTCCGGGGCGACTGCACTGATCGAACAGGCGGCCAAGTGGGGACATGAAGCCATTGCGATTACGGACCATGGAGGTGGTCAGTCATTCCCAGAAGCCCATGCTGCCGGTCAGAAAAATAATATAAAAGTCATTTACGGGCTGGAGGCAAATCTGGTCGATGACGGAGTGCCGGTGGCTTATAATGAAAGCCACCTTAACCTGAATGAATCGACTTATGTCGTATTCGACGTTGAAACTACAGGGCTCTCAGCTATTTATGACAGCATAATTGAACTTGCGGCTGTAAAAATGCACAAAGGAAATGTGGTGGAAGAGTTTCAGGAGTTCATCGATCCGGGTCATCCGCTGTCAGAAACGACCGTTCAGCTGACCGGCATTACCGATGATATGGTACGGGGATCCAAGACCGAAAAAGATGTCTTGGAGCGGTTCAGAGCTTTTTCTGAAGACACGATTCTTGTTGCTCACAATGCCTCATTCGATATGGGCTTTCTGAACACTGCATACAAGAAACACAAGATGGACGTATCGACCCTTCCGGTCATCGATACACTTGAATTTTCACGGTTCATCAACCCGACATTCAAAAGTCATCGACTCAATACGCTGGCCAAGTGCTTCAAAGTCAATCTTGAACAGCACCACCGTGCGATCTATGATTCGCAGACGACCGGTAATCTACTTTGGATCTTTGTCAAGAAGGCGCAGGAAGAACACAACATCCATTATCACGATGAATTAAATCAGTTCATGGGTGAGGGAGATGCGTATAAACGCTCCCGTCCGAGCCATGTGACCTTATGGGCAAGTTCACAGTCCGGACTGAAGAATCTATTCAAACTGATTTCAACGTCACTAGTGGATTATTTTTACAGAGTCCCCAGACTGCCTCGTTCTGTACTGGAAAAACACAGGGAAGGCATTATAGTAGGATCCGGCTGTTCAAAAGGTGAAGTCTTTGAAGCGATGATGCAAAAAGGCTATGAAGAAGCCCGAAGAGTTGCGGAGTTTTACGATTATCTGGAGATCATGCCCAAAGAAGTATACAGTGACCTGATTCAACGGGAGCTAGTCAGAAGTGATGCTGATCTGGAAGATATTCTGACCAACATGATCAAACTGGGTGAAGAGCTGGACAAGCCGGTCATTGCGACTGGGAATGTCCACTACATTCATCCGGAAGATGCTGTTTACCGTGACATCCTGATGGAGACACAGTCATCAGTTGCTTCGTCACCAGGAAATAATCCAGCTGTTCATTTCAGGACAACAAATGAAATGATGGACGCGTTCCGCTTCCTCGGAGAAGACAAGGCCCGCGAAGTCGTCATAGAGAACCCACAGCTTCTCAATCGTCAGATCGAAGACGGCATCACTCCAGTGAAGAAAGATCTCTTCACTCCTAAGATGGAAGGTGCGGAAGAAGAGATCAGACAGATGAGCTACGATAAGGCTCACAGTCTCTATGGTGATCCGCTTCCGGAAATCATCGAAGCCCGGCTTGAGAAAGAGCTGGACAGTATCATCGGAAACGGGTTTTCCGTTATCTATCTGATTTCTCAGAAACTGGTGCATAAGAGTATTGAAGATGGGTATCTCGTTGGTTCAAGGGGGTCGGTCGGCTCGAGCTTCGTTGCTACGATGACGGGGATCACAGAAGTCAACCCAATGCCTCCACATTACCGATGCAACAGCTGTCAGTACTCTGAGTTCTTCACTGAAGGAGAAGTGGGGTCGGGGTTCGATCTTCCGGAGAAAGCCTGCCCGAACTGTCAGGCTGACTTATACAGAGACGGACAGGATATTCCGTTTGAAACCTTCCTGGGATTCAAAGGAGATAAAGTTCCTGATATCGATTTGAACTTCTCGGGAGAGTATCAGGCAACAGCGCACCACTATACAAAAGAGTTGTTTGGGGAAGAATACGTCTACAGAGCCGGTACGATCGGTACGATTGCAGACCGAACTGCTTTTGGCTTCGTTAAAGGATTCGAGAGGGATCATCAGCTGCATTATAGATCAGCCGAAATCGACCGTCTGTCCAAGGGGCTGACAGGTGTCAAACGGACAACCGGGCAGCACCCTGGTGGAATCATCGTTATTCCGGACTATATGGATGTCTACGACTTCAGTCCAGTGCAGTATCCAGCAGATGATCAGGAGTCTAAATGGAAAACGACGCATTTCGATTTTCATTCCATTCATGACAATGTGCTAAAACTTGATATCCTGGGACACGATGATCCGACAATGATCCGTAAGCTGCAGGACCTTTCAGGAATCGATCCTCTGGATATCCCTGTCAACGATCCTGGCGTCATGAAACTCTTCAGCGGCACAGAAGTTCTCGGAGTCACTGAAGAACAGATCTTCTCAAAAACAGGGACCTTGGGTGTTCCGGAGTTCGGGACACGATTCGTTCGTCAGATGCTTGAGCAGACCAATCCGACGACCTTTGCTGAGCTGCTTCAGATCTCCGGACTGTCACACGGAACGGATGTCTGGCTGGGCAATGCTGAGGAACTGATTAGATTGCATAACATCCCTCTGGCTGAAGTAATCGGGTGTCGTGATGACATCATGGTCTACCTTCAGCATCAGGGATTAGAAGATGACATAGCCTTCAAGATCATGGAGCATGTTCGTAAGGGTCGAGGGATACCGGATGAGTGGCAGGCCGTCATGCGTGAAGAAGACGTGCCGGAATGGTATATCGATTCCTGCCTGAAAATCAAGTATATGTTCCCTAAAGCCCACGCAGCTGCCTACGTCCTTATGGCACTTCGGGTCGCCTACTTCAAGGTGCATTATCCGCTTTACTACTATGCCGCATACTTTTCCATCAGAGCCAGTGACTTTGATCTGGAAGCGATGTGCCAGGGGAAAGACGGCATCAAGTCAAGAATGAAAGAAATTACGGATAAAGGGATGGATGCCAGTACGAAGGAAAAGAACCTCCTGACGGTACTGGAACTGGCTAATGAAATGGTTGAGCGTGGCTTTGAATTCAAGATGGTCGATCTGGATAAATCGCACGCCACTGACTTTATCATTGAAGACAACGCACTGATCTCACCATTCAGAGCTGTCCCATCTCTTGGAGCAAGTGTAGCAGGAGCGATCGTAGAGGCTAGAGAAGACGAGCCTTTCCTTTCAAAAGAGGACCTTTCAAGAAGAGGGAAAGTCTCAAAAACCGTGATGGAATATCTGGAAACAAATCAGGCATTAAAAGGACTTCCAGACGAAAATCAGCTTTCTCTGTTCGACATCTAGTCTGATGCCCTTAAAGTTGCCTTGTTTAGGCATGTGTGGTACACTAGTAGACGAATCGAGCGAGATAGACCGTGTAAAGAGTGAGCGAATCCGCTCACTCTTTTTCACAGCCTTGACGAATGCTGCGACAACATCGTACTCATTTGAGAGGAGAGTGAAGTGTTTGAATACAATAGACAAAGTAAGAGAACTGTCAGAGCCATTGGCAGATGAATTAGGATATGAACTAGTTGATGTGGAATACGTTAAAGAAGGTAAAAACTGGTTTTTAAGATTATACATCGATAAAGAAGCAGGTGTCGATCTTGATGACTGTGCCCTGTTCAGCGAAAAAGTTGGAGAGACACTGGATGCCATTGAACCAGACCCGATTCCGCACGCTTATTATCTGGAAGTGTCCTCACCGGGAGCGGAACGTCCTTTAAAAACAGAAGAAGATTTCGAGAAAGCTGTCGGTAAGTACATCTATGTGGCAATAAATGGTGAAATTGGAGGGTTCGATGCCTATGAAGGTCATCTGAAATCTTACAACGGCGATGAACTGGTTATGGAAGTTATGATCAAGACACGCCGGAAAGAATTGGTTCTGTCTAAAGGTCAGGTCGCTAAGGCGAGATACGCCATCGAATTTTAATTCAGATAAAAAGTAACTACTTTATAAAGGGGTATAAATATGAGTAAAGAATTGGCAGCTGCTCTTGAGACACTTGAACAGGAAAAAGGCATCTCCAAAGAAATCGTGATCGACGCACTGGAAGCTGCACTCGTTTCAGCCTACAAGCGTAACTATGGGACGTCCCAGAACGTTGAAGTGAACTTTGACGAAGATACCGGTACGATTACGGTCAACCAGGTTAAAGAAGTGGTAGAAGATGTGTATGACTCTCAGCTGGAAATTAGTCTGACAGAAGCACGTGAACGAAACAAAGCTTACGAAGTAGGAGATAAAATCAAGTTTGAAGTAACGCCTAGGAACTTCGGACGGATTGCAGCTCAGACAGCTAAGCAAGTGATCATGCAGCGAATGCGTGAAGCCGAGCGTTCAATAATCTACAACGAATATATTGCCTATGAAGATGATCTGATGACGGGCACCGTCGAGCGTCAGGACAGCAAGTTCATATACATCAACTTAGGAAAAGTGGAAGCTGTTCTTTCTAAGCGTGATCAGATTGAAAACGAAACGTATGCAACACATGACCGTATCAAAGTATACGTCAGCAATGTAGAGAACTCGACAAAAGGACCTCAAGTCTTTGTCAGCCGGACACATCCGAACTTGATCAAGCGTCTGTTTGAACAGGAAGTGCCGGAAATCTACGATGGCATAGTAGAAATCGTATCGATTGCAAGAGAAGCTGGTGACCGCGCGAAGATTGCTGTGTCGTCCCGAGATGAAAATGTCGACCCTGTCGGAACGTGTGTCGGACCAAGAGGGTCTCGTGTACAGGCCATCGTTAATGAGCTGAACGGCGAAAACATGGATATCGTCGAATGGGACAAAGACCCTTCTGTCTATATCAAAAATGCTTTAAATCCGGCTCAGGTCATTGATGTTCAGTTTGATGAAGATCAGCATTCATGTGTGATCGTTGTCCCGGACTATCAGCTGTCACTGGCTATCGGTAAGCGTGGACAGAATGTTCGTCTGGCAGCTAAATTGACTGGCTTCAAGATCGACATCAAATCCGAATCTGATATGGAAGCTCTTGCCAAAGAAGCAGAAGAGCTTAAAGACGATTCTTTCTTTAATGCTTTGAACGATGACAGCGAAGAAGCAGTGCAGCAGGCAGATGCCTTAGCTGATGCAGATACACTGTTTTCTGAAGATGAGACGATAGAAGTTGAAGCACTTGATGAAGAAGAAGTCTCTGACGCAGGAGATTCTACTGTGTATGCTCAAGATAACGATCAGCCTGATGCACAGCCGGGAGAACCTGTCATGGAAACAGACTTTCAGTCTGGTGAACTTGACTGAAACGATGCAGAAGATCTGATCGAATTTGCTGAAGAAAGAGACGGCAGAGGCGAAGAGGACGCAACCGAAGCATCAATGGAAGAAATCGAAGAAGCGACATTCTCAGAAGATGATGAGAACCTGGGAAGTTAAGAGATCAATTAAGGTGGGCAGTCATGCAGAATCGTAAAGTACCAATGAGAAAATGCATCGCATCTGGAGAAATGAAGCCTAAGAAAGAGATGGTACGTCTGGTCCGCAGCAAGGACGGGATTGTATCCATCGATCCTTCGGGCAAGAAGAATGGCAGAGGAGCCTACATTTCTCTTGACACTGCGCTGGTTCAGAAAGCGAAAGACAAAAACCTGATCAGTCAGGCACTGAACGCAACGATCGAGCAGTCATTTTATGATGAGCTGATCGAATATATCGAATACAGACAAGCGCGGATGGAAATTGAAAATGAACAATAAACAACGTGCATTAAATCTGATAGGCCTGTCCCAGAGAGCCGGTCAGCTGATATCTGGAGAAGCCTTGGTGCTTCAGGCAGTCAGATCTAAAAAAGCAAAAACAGTATGTTTAGCATCAAATGCAAGTGAGAACACTAGAAAGCAATTTTTGAATAAGTGTGAGCACTACAACATCCCAGTTGTAACAGAGTTTTCCAGAGAAGAGCTCTCTCATGCTTTAGGGAAGGATCGGACAGTATGCGCCCTTTTAGATAAAGGCTTTGTGCATTCCCTTCAAAAATTGCTGTAAAATGAATGGGAAGGTGATTAAATGGGCAAAAAAAGAGTCTATGAATTCGCGAAGGAAAATGACGTACCAAGCAAGAAAGTACTGGAAACAGCTAAAGGTATGGGGATCAAGTACAGCAGTCACATGTCGACAATGAACGACGGAGATGTGGACAAGCTGGCTAAAGCAATCAAAGAACCGGCTAAACCTCAGAAAAAAGCGGAATCTTCCCAGTCTGGGTTAAAAGCATCTGCTCAGAATGCAAGCAGATCAGACAACAGCAAGACTGGCCAGGCGAATCAGAATGCAAACCGCAGTCAGCAGAGAAAATCTGCAGGTTCAAATAGGTCACAGCAGAACAACCGACCGGCTCAATCGAACAAATCGAATCAGTCAAGCAACTCAAACAGACCGAACAACCGACCAAACAGTAAGTCTTCTGACACTCAGTCAAGCAACAAGTCAGAAACTAAATCCAACAATAGAAAAGGACAATCCAACATAAATAAGTCTAATACCAAACCATCATCACAAACTAGAAACACAAACAAAAAACCGGACGCTAACCGTGCAGGTGCAGATGCTCCTAAACGTACAACGGACGAGAAGCAGAAACAGCAGTTCGACAATAAGAAAAAACGCAACTCGCGTCAGCACCGCGGGATTCATGGCGGACCTGCAGGACGCAAGCGTAAAGGGAAAAAAAATCAGAAGTCACAGACACCTCCGACCCCACGTAAATTCAAAGAGCTTCCAAAAGTTCTTGAATATACTGACGGCATGACGATCGTAGAGCTGGCTAAGAAGATTCACCGTGAACCAGCTGAAATCGTCAAGAAGCTGTTCATGATGGGAGTCATGGCTACTCAGAACCAGTCTCTGGATAAAGAAACCATCGAACTTCTTGCTGCTGAATACGGTATCGAGACGGAAGAAAAAGTGCAGATCGATCTGACTGACTTTGATACCTTCTTTGAACAGGAACCAGTAGAAGAAAATCTTGTTACCCGTCCGCCGACTGTTACTATCATGGGACACGTCGATCACGGAAAAACGACTTTACTTGATACTCTTCGTGAAACTAATGTAACAGAAGGGGAAGCTGGCGGGATCACTCAGCATATCGGTGCCTATCAGGTTGAAGAAAACGGCAAGCTGATCACTTTCCTGGATACACCAGGACACGCTGCCTTTACTACTATGCGTGCGCGAGGAGCAGACATCACAGATATCGCAATCATCGTTGTTGCGGCTGATGACGGGGTTATGCCACAGACGGTTGAGGCGATCAACCATGCTAAAGCAGCTGGTGTGCCGATCATCGTAGCTGTCAATAAAGTTGATAAACCGGGTGCCAATCCGGACCGCGTGATGCAGGAACTCACTGAATACGAACTTGTTCCAGAAGACTGGGGCGGAGATACGATTTTTGTTCAGATTTCAGCACTATTCAACCAGAATCTGGAAGAACTGCTCGAAATGATCCTGCTTGTTGCAGAAGTAGAGGAGCTGAAAGCTGATCCTGAACGTCTGGCTATCGGTACTGTTATCGAAGCAAGACTGGACAAAGCTAAAGGACCTATTGCTACCCTGCTTGTTCAGGAAGGAACACTTAGACAAGGTGAGCCAATCGTTGTCGGGAATACGTTCGGACGTGTCCGTACTATGACAAACGATAAAGGGCGCCGAGTAAAAAGTGCTGGACCTTCTACACCAGTAGAAATCACTGGATTGAACGAAACACCACAAGCCGGAGACCGCTTCGTTGTCTTTGAAGATGAGAAGACAGCACGTCAAGTAGGTGAATCCAGAGCGTCTGCGGCAACAGAAGCGCAGCGTTCGACTACAAATAAAGTTACACTTGAGAATCTATTCGACAGTCTGGAAGAGGGCGAACTTAAATCAGTTAACGTTATCGTTAAAGCTGATGTACAAGGTTCGGTTGAAGCTTTGGCAGCCAGTCTTGAAAAAATCGAAGTTGAAGGCGTTAAAGTCAACATCATTCACACTGGAGTTGGAGCCATCAACGAAAGTGATATTACTCTGGCATCTGCAAGTTCTGCCATCGTTATCGGGTTCAACGTTCGTCCGACGATTCAGGCGAAAGAAAGTGCAGACCGCGAAGAAGTGGATATCCGTACTCACCGTGTCATCTATGATGCGATCGATGAAATCGAAGCTGCAATGACAGGGATGCTGGATCCTGAATTCGAAGAGAAAGTTACCGGTCAGGCTCAAGTACGTGAAACTTACCATGTGTCTAAAGTAGGAACGATTGCCGGATGTTTTGTTACTGACGGTGTGATCAAGCGTAACAGTTCCATTAGACTGATCAGAAATGGTATTGTACAGTATGAAGGGGAACTTTCAAGCTTGAAACGATTCAAAGATGATGCAAAAGAAGTAAGAAACGGATATGAGTGTGGATTGACGATCGAAGGCTATAACGATATCAAGGTTGATGACGTAATCGAAGCGTACGAAATGGTTGAAATCGAAAGGAAATAAACATATCCCATCAGATCCGAAACTATTTAAAAAGGACAGGTGAATACATTGCCGAACTATAGAGTAGGTAGAGTATCTCAGGAAATTCAGAAGGAAGTAACAGACATTCTCCGTAAACGAGTAAGAGATCCCAGAGTTGATGGAGTGACTGTAACAGGTGTAGACGTCACAGGCGATCTTCAACAGGCTACGATTTTTTACAGCACATTGTCTGAAGACGAGAGTGAAATAAAAAGCACTCAGCAAGGTCTTGATAAAGCAACTGGACTGGTTCGTAAGGAACTGGGCAGCCGTCTGACTCTGTATAAGACACCTGAACTGAAATTTTTAAGAGATGAATCGATTGCTTATGGAAACAAGATCGACTCACTTCTCAACCAAATAAAAAAAGAACATGAGGAATAAGTTTCTCTAACCAAATAAGCGATCAACTGAGCAGTAAAGAAGAGAATCTTTGTTTTTAAACATCGATTCTCTTTTCTTTTGCCAGTACATATATAAGCGGGTCAGAAGGAGGATATTATGGAAGGGATATTGCCTATATGGAAAGAAGCAGGAATGACCAGTCATGACGTGGTATTTAAACTGAGAAAGATTTTAAAGACAAAAAAGGTGGGTCATTCCGGAACTTTGGATCCAGATGTAGATGGCGTGCTTCCAGTAGCAATTGGAAAAGCCACTAAGATTATCGAGTACATGATGGACTCTGACAAGATTTATACAGGAGAAATTACATTGGGCTATTCAACTACAACTGAAGACCGCTCTGGAGACATCGTCGACCGTAGACCTGTTTCAGAAGCACTTTCTCTCGAATCAATTGATGCGGCGCTTGCTGCGCTGACCGGGAAGATTGAGCAGACGCCTCCAATGTATTCCGCAGTCAAAGTCAACGGCAAAAGACTTTACGAGTATGCCAGGAAAGGGATCGAAGTCGAACGCCCAACACGAACTATTGAGGTTCACGATTTTCAGAGAACGTCAGATCCATTGTTTGATGAAAAGGAACAGACTTTAAGTTTCACCTTCGAAGTCCGTTGCGGAAAAGGGACGTATGTGCGTACATTGGCCGTAGACTTAGGCCAAGCCCTGGGTTATCCCTCGCATATGTCTCAGCTTACACGGATCTCCAGCGGTGGTTATTCAAGCGAGCAGGCCTTTACTTTAACTGAGGTAAGACAGCTTATGGAAGACAATAAAATTGACGAGGCGCTGTTTCCACTGGAGAGTGCGCTGACGGAAATTAAGAAACACGACCTGACTGAAGTAGAATATGATAAGGTCAAAAATGGTGCACTGCTGGATAAAGCAGACTATGCACCGGATGAATCCGACCGGCTTGTTTTTATGAAAGAGAACAGAGCGGTCGCTATTTATGGCTCGCATCCAAGTAAAAGTCAGTTTATCAAACCGATAAAAGTCTTACGAAATGAATAGTAGGTGGAACTCATGGAAATTATAAAGATTCATCATCCATATGATAAAAAAGATATATATTCCGGCGATATCGTTCTCATCCTGGGTTTCTTTGACGGGGTACACCGCGGACATCAGGCAGTCATAAAAAAAGGCGTACAGATTGCGGCTCAAAAAAAGATGAAATCGGCGGTCATGACATTCAACAGACATCCGGCCTTCGTTTACCGCAGTTTCGATCCGGACAAGCATAATTATCTGACTCCGTTGGATCGAAAAGAAAAGATCATGGAAAATTTAGGAGTAGATATCCTTTATGAGGTCGATTTCACATCCAGCTTCGGCCGTCTCTCACCGCAGGAGTTTGTAGATGACTATATAGTGAAATGGCATGCTAAAATCGTCGTTGCCGGGTTTGATTATACCTACGGAAAAACCCACTTAGCCAATATGGATACCTTGCATGAGTATGCAGATGGGCGCTTTGATATTATTAAGGTGGAGAAAATGCAGGACGAACGAGATAAGATCAGCTCCACCCGTATCAGACGTTATATCGGTGAAGGTCAGATCGAACGGGCGAACAAACTACTGGGATACATCTATGAAACCAGCGGCTTCGTGATTCACGGGGATGCAAGGGGAAGAGAACTGGACTATCCTACGGCCAATATCTATCCACACCCGTACGTCATGGTACCTAAACGTGGCGTCTATGCTGTCAGGATGCGAGTCAATGGAAAATGGCATGATGGTATGGCCTCAATAGGCTACAACCCGACATTCGGTCATCGGCCGAACTATTCGATCGAAGTCCATCTCTTTGATTACAGCGAAGAGATATATGGCGAAGATGTTTCAGTCAAATGGGTCTCATATCTGAGAGACGAGATCAAGTTCGACTCTGTCGATGCTTTAATCGAAAGACTGGATCAGGATGAGATAGAAGCGAGAGAGAGTTTGGCAAAGGTCAAAATAAATCAGATTTAATTGTTGACAGACAAGAGTCTATTTGATAAATTATAGATGTATTAGCACTCGGTTTGTTCGAGTGCTAATTTAATGAATGAATTGAAGCGGTGTGAGTGTTCAGCTAGTAAACCATTACGTTTGAAGTCTGTCTTCGTGCCAAGGAGTGATGCACATGTTGACAAAGAGGCAAATAAATATACTTGATGCTCTCATCAGACTCTATACGTCTACAGGGCATCCAATCGGGTCGAAAACAATCATGACTGAAACGGCTATCGATGCCAGTTCCGCAACAATCAGAAATGAACTGAGCTTTCTTGAAAAACTTGGATTCATCCAGAAAACTCATTCGTCTTCAGGACGTGTTCCGTCGATGAAGGGGTACCGGTATTACATCGATCATCTCGTGAAACCTCAGGAAGTAGCTGAGGACAAGCTGCAGATCATTAATGAAGTCCTTGGTAATCATGTCAAGCAGATGGATGATATCATGAATCAGTCAGCCAAGCTGCTGTCCGACTTGACCAGTTATACTGCGATCGTTCTTGGGCCGAAAGCCGAGTCCAGTCGCCTGACCGGATTCAGACTGGTTGCCTTGAATGATAATCTGATTATGGCAATTGTTCAAACAGATGGCGGACTGATAGAGAATAAAGTCTTCAGACTGCCGAAACCGATCGATGAGTCTGATATGGTCAAAGTGGCCAATATATTCAATCAGCATCTGGTCGGCCTGCCTTTAATGGAGGTCGCTAGAAAACTGGAACAGGACATTCCGTTCTTAATCAGAAAGTATGCGTCCAATGCGATGGATATGTATCTGTCGCTTGAATCGGCGTTCAATGCTTCTGCTGAAGACCGTTATCATATTTCCGGCAAGATGAATCTGCTGGATTTCACTGAAGACATGGACAAACAGCAGCTGAAGTCCTTATATTCTTTACTGGACAATAAAGGAAACCTCAATGTGCTGATCGATCCAATTCATGAAGATTTCGTCGTGAAGATAGGTGACGAATTCGACAACGAACTGTTTACAAACTTCAGTCTGGTGACCGCAGCATATCAGGTCAGCGGCCATGGCCGAGGGATCCTTGCCGTGTTAGGTCCGACCAGCATGTCCTACGATGAAACATTCGGCGTGCTGGATGTATTCAGAAAACAGCTGACATACACACTACTAAATTACTACCTGGAATAATAAGGAAAAGAGGAATGTCACGTGGATGAAAAAGATGAAAAAGAGTTGAATGAAGACGTATTGTCAAAACAGGAAGAAACAGCTGACGAAGACATTCAGCTTGAAAACGATGAGAAGTCCACAGAAGAAGAGAGCAGCGGGTCTTCTGAACTGGAAGAAAAGCAGAAAGAACTGGACGACCTGACAGACAGATATTATCGTCTTCAGGCAGAACTGGCAAACATCCGTAGACGTAATCAGCGGGACCGCGAAGAACTTCTTCGCTACAGCTCACAGTCTCTGGCGAAAGAACTACTTCCTGCACTGGACAATATCGAACGTGCTTTAAGTATCGAAGTCGATACTGAAGCAGGAGAAAACCTGAAAAAAGGTATTGAGATGGTCTACAATAGCCTGCAGCAGGCCTTAGAAAAAGAAGGGATTGAAGTAATCGATCCTGTTGGAGAACCGTTTGATCCCAACTATCACGAAGCGTATACGCAAGTACCTGCGAATGAGGATCAGGACAGCAATGAAGTGGCTCAAGTTTTTGAAAAAGGCTATAAACTGCACGATCGTGTGTTACGAGCAGCCAAAGTATCAGTTACATTATAAAAAATTCTATAGAAAGCAAAGGGTGATTTGAAAATGGGTAAAGTAATCGGAATCGACTTAGGAACAACGAACTCAGCAGTCGCAGTTCTTGAAGGCGGCGAAGCTAAAATTATTCCTAATAAAGAAGGAAACCGTACAACACCATCTGTTGTAGCATTTAAAAATGGAGAAATACAAGTAGGGGAAGTGGCTAAGCGTCAGGCTATCACAAACCCGAACACTGTCATCTCTATCAAACGTCACATGGGTGAAGATTTTAAAGTTGAAGCTGAAGGCAAGACGTATACTCCTCAGCAGGTGTCAGCATTCATTCTTCAGCACTTGAAAGATTATGCAGAAGATTACCTTGGTGAAGAAGTCACAAACGCAGTCATCACTGTACCTGCATATTTCAATGACTCACAGCGTCAGGCTACAAAAGATGCTGGTAAAATAGCAGGTTTAGAGGTTGACCGTATCGTAAACGAACCGACCGCTGCTTCACTAGCTTACGGTCTGGATAAAGTAGACAAAGATGAAAAAATTCTGGTATTTGACTTAGGTGGCGGAACATTCGACGTATCTATTCTTGAACTGGGAGACGGCGTATTCGAAGTTTTGGCAACCGCCGGAGATAACCACCTAGGTGGAGATGACTTTGATGAAAAAATCATCGACTACCTAGTTGCTGAATTCAAGAAAGAAAACGGCGTTGACTTAAGTAAAGATAAAATGGCTCTTCAGCGTCTGAAAGATGCAGCTGAAAAAGCTAAAAAAGACTTGTCTGGTGTATCTTCTACACAAATCAGCTTGCCGTTCATCAGTGCAGGAGAATCAGGTCCATTGCACCTTGAAATGACTCTGACACGTGCCAAGTTCGACGAAATCACTGATGACCTGGTTACACGTACGAAGAATCCTGTCCGTCAGGCACTTAAAGATGCAGGACTATCCAAATCTGACATAGACGAAGTCATCCTTGTTGGAGGATCAACACGTATTCCAGCTGTTATTGAAGCTGTTAAAGCTGAAACAGGAAAAGAGCCTAACCGTTCTGTAAACCCTGATGAAGTTGTTGCTATGGGGGCAGCTGTCCAAGGTGGAGTTATTTCAGGAGAAGTAAAAGACATCGTTCTACTTGACGTAACCCCTCTATCATTAGGAATCGAAACAATGGGCGGAGTATTTACTAAACTGATTGAGAGAAATACTACGATCCCAACAAGTAAATCTCAAGTATTCTCTACTGCTGCAGACAATCAGCCTGCGGTTGATGTGCACGTTCTTCAAGGTGAGCGTCCAATGGCTAAAGACAACAAGACACTTGGTCGCTTCCAGTTGACGGATATTCCACCAGCACCACGTGGTGTGCCTCAAATTGAAGTGACATTCGATATCGATAAAAACGGTATTGTAAATGTTTCTGCTAAGGATCTCGGTACAGGTAAAGAACAGAAGATTACGATCAAGTCTTCATCTGGTCTTTCTGAAGAAGAAATTGAGCGTATGGTGAAAGAAGCAGAAGAAAATGCAGAAGCAGACAAAAAACGCAAGGAAGAAGTAGAACTGCGTAATGAAGCTGACCAGCTTGTCTTCCAGATCGACAAGACATTGAAAGAACTTGAAGGTAAAGTTGATGAAGCGGACATCAAGAAAGCTGAGGAAGCTCGTGACGAGCTGAAAACTGCACTTGAAAACGATGATATTGATGAAATCAAGACGAAGCGTGACGCACTGAATGAAATCGTTCAGGAAATGTCAGTCAAACTATACGAACAGGCTGCAGCTCAGCAGGCGGAAGCTGAAGGAGCAGAAGGCGATGTTCAGACAGACGACAACGTTGTCGATGCAGACTTTGAAGAAGTAGATGACGAAGAATAATTGAAGTGAGATTTGAAGAGAAGAAAGCACTTTTAAAGCACCACAAACAAGTGCTTTCTTTCTTTTTGAAAAGAGATACAGAGCCCCTGTAGCTGCTGTGCAAGAAGCCTAACAGTCGTAGGACTCAGCTCTACAGAGACGCGTAACAGTAGCAATGGAGGGATAGTATGCCTGAAAAAGAAGATTTTTATGACCTACTAGGAGTTTCTAAAAATGCTTCTAAAGATGAAATTAAAAAAGCTTACCGAAAGCTTTCTAAAAAATACCACCCGGATATCAGTGACGCTCCAGATGCCGACGAGAAGTTCAAGCAAATCTCAGAAGCCTATGAAGTGTTGAGTGATGACCAGAAGCGTGCAGCATACGATCAGTATGGACATGCCTCAACAGATCCGAACTTCGGTGCAGGCGGCGGCTTTGGTGGCGGGTTCGGCGGTGGCCAGGGTGGCTTCGGCGGCGGATTCGAAGATATCTTCGATCAGTTCTTTGGTGGGGGAGGTTCAAGACGCCGTAATCCGAATGCACCCCGTCAAGGTGAGGATCTGCAGTATGTCATGGATCTTAAGTTTGAAGAAGCTATTTTTGGAAAAGAAACAACGATTCGATACAATCGTGAAGAAACGTGTGATACGTGTGCCGGATCCGGAGCAAAACCAGGTACCAGCCCGCAGACCTGTTCGCAGTGTCAAGGTGCGGGTGCGGTAAACGTTGAGCGTAATACACCATTCGGACGTGTCATGACTCAGCAGACCTGCCCGACATGTAATGGATCCGGACAGGAAATCAAAGAAAAATGTACGACCTGTCACGGTTCGGGTCACACTAAAAAACAGCATTCTGTTAAAGTGACTGTACCTGCCGGTGTTGAAGACGGCAATCAGATGCGCGTACAGAACCAGGGCGATGCCGGAGTCAACGGTGGCCCTTATGGCGACCTGTATGTCGTATTCCGAGTCGAACCATCTGAACTGTTTGACCGGAGAGGATCAGAAATCTACTTCGAACTGCCGATCAATGTCGTTCAGGCTGCTTTGGGTGATGAGCTTGAAGTGCCGACCGTACACGGTAAAGTGAAGTTCAAGATCCCGGCTGGAACTCAGCCAGGTACAACGTTCAGACTGAGAGGCAAAGGTGCACCAAGACTGAGAGGAACAGGCAATGGAGACCAGCACATCAAAGTCCGTGTCGTTGTTCCTGAAAAAGTCACTGAAGAACAGGCTAAACACCTGAGAAACTTTGCACAGGCCAGCGAGTATGAGGACGTGGTCGAGCAAGGGGATGGCTCGTTTTTTTCGAAAGTAAAGGACGCCTTTAAGGATAAGAATAAATAAAGTGATACGCGCTCTCATTAAAGCAGGCCAGTATGTCTGTATTAACGAGAGCGTGATTTTTATCGTATAAATGATATAATCGATCAGCTGAAGATGTGAGTCAATAAATGTGAAAGCATTCAGGTTATAATGTGTCACAACAGAGACCAAGATCATTCAGGAGGTCAGGCAGACATTGTACTCTCTTGCCATCGTTGGTATAATAGTAAGGAATGTTTTTAGAGGAATGAGGAAAATATAGCAATGGATAAAAAACAAGCAAGAGAACGACAGAAGAAAATCAGAAACTTTTCGATCATTGCCCATATCGACCACGGGAAATCTACGCTGGCTGACAGAATTCTTCAGTTGACTCATACAGTGGCTGACCGTGAAATGCAGGATCAGCTCCTTGATTCCATGGATCTGGAAAGAGAACGTGGAATCACGATCAAGCTTAATACAGTTGAAGTACAGTATCAGGCTAAAGATGGGGAAACTTATATCCTTCATCTGATCGATACACCTGGACACGTCGACTTCACATACGAAGTCTCACGTAGCCTGGCTGCCTGTGAGGGAGCCATTCTAGTGGTAGATGCGGCACAAGGCGTTGAAGCACAGACGCTGGCTAACGTCTATCTTGCACTGGATAATGAACTGGAAATCCTTCCGATCATCAATAAGATCGACTTACCTGCTGCAGATCCTGAGCGTGTAAGAAAAGAAATTGAAGACATCATTGGACTGGACGCAAGTGAAGCTGTCCCAGCCAGTGCTAAAAGTGGAATAGGGATCGAAGAGATCCTTGAACAGATCGTGGAGAAAGTACCTGCACCAGAAGGGGACATCGACAATCCGCTGAAGGCTCTGATCTTTGATTCTGCCTATGATGCCTATAGAGGGGTAGTCCTGAACATCCGAGTGATGGATGGTACACTCAAAAAAGGTGATACGATTCAACTGATGAGTAACGGCAAGAAATTTGAAGTCACTGAAGTTGGTGTGCATTCACCTAAGCCAGTCGAAAGAGACGCGCTGATGGTTGGAGACGTCGGATATGTCACAGCTAACATCAAGACCGTCAAGGATACCCAAGTAGGGGATACGCTGACCTTAGCCAACAATCCGACAGACAAGCCACTGCCTGGTTACCGTGAAATGGTGCCGATGGTATTCTGCGGCATGTACCCGACGGATTCTTCAAGATATGAAGACTTGCGTGAAGCGCTTGAACGTCTTCAGCTTAACGATGCGGCACTGAAATTCGAAGCAGAAACGTCTCAGGCTCTAGGATTCGGATTCCGTTGTGGATTCCTTGGCATGCTTCACATGGATGTCATCCAGGAACGTCTGGAGCGTGAATTCAACCTTGATCTGATTACAACAGCACCATCTGTTATTTATCACATCAACAAGACCGATGGCGAACAGATCACTGTTTCAAACCCTGCGGATATGCCAGAACCACAGGAAATCGAATCAGTAGAAGAGCCTTACGTCAAAGCGACGATTACCGTACCAAATGATTATGTTGGTGCCGTCATGGAAATCGCTCAGCGTAAGCGTGGCGACTTCATCACGATGGAATATCTAGACGACATTCGAGTCAACGTCATGTACTACATGCCGCTGTCTGAAATAGTCTATGACTTCTTCGACCGTCTGAAATCAAGCACTAAAGGCTATGCGTCACTGGACTATCAGGAAGCCGGATACCGCGTCAGTAACCTGGTCAAGATGGATATCCTGATTCACGGAGAAAAAGTCGATGCCTTGAGCTTCATTGTGCACAAGGACTTCTCTTACGCCAGAGGACGCTCAGTTGTGGAACAGCTGAAGCAGACGATTCCAAGACAGCAGTTTGAAATTCCAATTCAGGCTGCCATTGGTCAGAACATCGTGTCCCGCTCAACCGTTAAAGCCTACCGTAAAGACGTTACGGCCAAGTTGTACGGAGGAGACGTCACCCGTCGTCAAAAACTTCTGAAGAAACAGAAAGCCGGTAAGAAGAGAATGAAGAACGTCGGAAATGTGGAAATTCCGCAAGAGGCGTTTATGTCTGTTCTTAACTTGGACGACGAATAAGTGTATTGAAAAGAATATTAGTCACTTAACTGAATCAAATAAGCCATCCACCTTTTGACAACAAAAAGTGGATGGCTTATTTATTCATCTGTAAAAAAATTAAATCTCATATAGAGCAGTCTGAAGTTAAGGTTAGGAGTAATGTTTTAACTGGAGAAAATAATTTATTACTCAACCATTAATATACTTCTTAATCAGAAAGACTCTTAAAAGATGTTGAAATATGGTACAATGGACAGGAAATTACTAGAAAGTAGGGATAGAGTTTATATGGATAATGACAGCTTCAGGAGTATCATTTTGCTGGTTTTACTTCTTTTGTGTTCAGCGTATTTTTCTTATTCAGAGACAGCCTTTACGTCAGCTAATCGTATCAGGCTGAAGAATGAAGCGGAAAATGGGGATGAGCGCTCCAAAAAAACGTTGAAACTTTTGGAAAGTTTCGATTCTGTTTTATCGATAATATTGATAGGAAATAATATTGTGAATATTGCGATGTCAGCTATTGCGACCTTGTTATTCGTGAACTGGTTTCCGGTATACGGGCCAACTTTAGCAACGATCGTTATGACTGTCATCATTCTTTTGTTCGGGGAAATCACGCCGAAAACAATAGGTAAGGAAAAAGCAGAGCAGCTGGCGAAAAGTTCTACTCCGATGATTCATTTTCTTATGCTCGTGTTCAAGCCTGTTCTGTGGCTTCTTCAGAAGTGGAAAGTCCTGCTGGACAAGGTCTTTAATTTCGAAGGTGAAGAAGTCATCAGTGAGGACGAACTGCTTTCAATTGTAGATGAAGCCGAGAGCGGCGGAAGTATAGAAGATCATGAACATCAGCTGGTCAGATCTGCAATCGAGTTCGATGACCTTGAAGTGTCGTCGATTCTGATGCCTAGGGTCGATGTGGTTGGCTGTGACCTCGACACTTCAGATGAAGAAATCGAAGAATTGTTCATGACACACAATTACTCCAGACTGATTGTTTACGATGATACGATCGATAACATCATTGGTGTCCTTCATGAAAAAGATTTCAACCGGTATTTGAAAGCCAAGAAGGAGGCTGGACGAGACTTGTCACTTCTGACCGTAGTGAAAGACGTGATCTTTGTGCCGCCCGTCATGAACCTGTCTAAACTGCTCAGAACCATGCAGCTGAAAAAGACGCATATGGCAGTTGTTACTGACGAACATGGTGGAACAATTGGTATTGCGACTATGGAAGATGTCTTGGAAGAACTCGTTGGAGAAATCTGGGATGAATACGACATTATTGAAGAAGAAGTTGAAGAGGTTATTGAGGGGACACGCTACAAGGTTAAAGGGACTGCGAATCTCGATAAGATCTTCGAAATCTTTGGCATTCAAGAAGCAGATCAGTACGTATCAAATACGGTGAGTGGCTTTGTCATTGAAGAACTCGGACAGTTTCCTGAAGAGGGAGACGAATTCGTCTATCACAACATGAAAATCACGGTCACTATGGTTAGAAACAGACGTGTGCTTGAAATCCGGATTGACTATATGCCAATTGAAGAAGACTAGACAGATGGACAGGAGAGAGTAAAGTGTTTCTATGACATTTTTGAATAATCCTATGTTAACAACTGAAGAAGTTGCACAGAAGCTTTTAGGCTGCTTGTTGATTAGTCAGCACGGTGAGACTAAGACATCCGGCTGGATTGTTGAGACAGAAGCTTATGTGGGAGTCATTGACGAGGCCTGTCACAGCTTTGAAGGCAAACGGACGCCTAGACTAGAATCCATGTACAAGGAAGCCGGCACGCTTTATGTGTATCAGATGCATACGCACAAGATGCTGAATGTTGTGACGCGGTCTTCT
This sequence comes from Alkalibacterium sp. m-11, assembly GCF_054658155.1. Taxonomy (NCBI): domain Bacteria; kingdom Bacillati; phylum Bacillota; class Bacilli; order Lactobacillales; family Carnobacteriaceae; genus Alkalibacterium; species Alkalibacterium sp. m-11. Next base: position 13,049 of record NZ_BAAGIR010000008.1, on the reverse strand, counting down.
AAGGAACCTGAAGCTGTACTGATCCGGGCTATTGAACCTTTTGAAGGTGTATCCGTTTTGGAAGATCGCAGAAACAAGACGGGGGTTCAGGCTACCGATGGACCTGGTAAACTGACTAAAGCAATGGCTGTCAGTATGGCTGATAATGGGTCAGTAGCTGATGCACCTCCGGTATACATCGATCCGTCGACTAGACGTCTACCCGAACGAATTGAACTGTCCAGTCGTATCGGAATACCTAATAAAGGACAATGGACGGATGCTTTGTTAAGATATAGTGTAAGAGGGAACCCATATGTTTCACGTAGAAAAGGAAAGCCTGCGGATAACAACGGATGGTGCCCTGTATTAGACTAGAGGAGGAGCAGGAATGACTGACAGTTTGATTGACTATATTGATGATGAGCTGAAAAAACTATTACCTAATTTTAAGTGGAGACTAGTTAAAGACAGCAAGAAAAAGATGATCGAGTTATATGTGACCTTTCACGTAGAGACTGAAAAAGACATACAGGTTCAGGATGCCGTGGGTCAGAACAACGAGCCAGGGATCGTTCAATTCGAAGATGTCCTGTGTTTCTATGATCCTGCGTATTCTCACGTCAAACCGCAGAATTATCTGACGGCAATTTCGTTCGACAGCCATGTAGGTCTCGAAAAGGGCTATGTCGATGCCGTTCTTAGACAGATCAATTTGACTACAAAGCAGGGCATGGTCGATTTGAGAGAATTTCTAGAGGATGATTTTGCCGGTGAATTCAAACTGAACTGGAACGAGAAGAATACGCACAGCCTGATTCAGACCATGAAAGACACAGGCCGGTACGATGACACCAAACTTAAAATGATATTGGAAGATGACCAGTCATTTTTTGAAAAATTAACAGAGGATGATGAGCATGACGGAGTGGAAAGAGTTTAGTGTAGCGATAAGCAGTGAAGCATCTGAACCAGTTTCAGCTATAATGAGTGAACTGGGGTCGGCAGGTGTGTCGGTTGCCGATCGTAATGATTTTCTCACACTTCCAGAGTATGGATTTGATACGCTGTGGGAGCTTGACGAGTCGAAGTTTCCAAAAGATGGGGTCATTATTAAAGGCTACTTCAACAACCATGACGATCTGGAAGCTGTCGAGAAAGAATTGAACGCTCGAATCTCCAGACTTGAAGAATACGGAATTACTACGGGAGATTATACAATCGAAGTGGCAGATGTCGTGGAGGAAGAATGGGCCAATGCCTGGAAGAAGTATTACCATCCCGTTCCGGTTACACGTTTCATGACTATCGTACCGCAGTGGGAAGAATATACCCCTCAGTTCATCGATGAGCGGATCTGCTACCTTGATCCGGGCCTGGCTTTCGGAACAGGGACACATCCGACAACTCAGCTTTGTATTCAAGCTCTGGAAACTGTCATCAAAAAAGGGGATACAGTTCTGGACGTTGGTACAGGGTCTGGTGTCCTGTCGATCGCCAGCGCTTTGTATGGCGCAGGTAAAATCAAGGCGTATGATCTGGATGAAGTGGCTGTTACATCCGCCCGCTCGAACATCAAGCTGAATAATCTTGAAGAGAGTATTGATGTCAGAGCTAATAACCTGCTTCAAGGTGTCAATGAAAAAGCCGATATCATTGTAGCAAATATTCTAGCAGACATTATCCTGCTGTTTGTAGAAGATGCCTACGACAAACTTAATGATGATGGACTGTTCATCACATCAGGAATTATCTCCGAAAAGAAAGACCAGGTTGTTGAAGAACTCATTAAATATAACTTTGAAATCGTCCAGATCAATCAGATGAAAGACTGGGTCGTTATCATTGCAAAAAAAGAAAATAAGGACGTGTAATTACAATGGAAAACATTGAAACATTTATTGACCACACTTTGCTTAAACCTGAATCAACAGACTTAGCTATTCAGCAGGCGTGCCTGGATGCGAAAGAATACAAATTCAAAGCAGTATGCATTCAGCCAGTCTGGGTAAAATACGCTTCTGACTTACTTAAGGATTCTGATGTAAACACCTGTACGGTCATCGGTTTTCCTCTTGGAGCAAATTCAACTAAAGTCAAGGCCTATGAAGCTGAACAGGCTGTTAAAGATGGCGCGTCCGAAGTGGATATGGTCATCAATATTGGTGCGCTGAAGAGTGAAGATTTTGCAATGGTACATGATGACATTAAAGCGGTCGTCGATGCAGTTAAAGGCAAGGCAATCGTAAAAGTGATTATTGAAACAAGTTTACTTACTGACAATGAAAAAGTAAGAGCTTGCGAAATTTCAAAACGTGCTGGTGCTGATTTTGTCAAAACGTCAACTGGTTTCTCTACAGGAGGAGCAACAGTCGAAGACATCAGACTGATGCGCAAGACTGTAGGAAAAGAAATGGGTGTCAAAGCATCTGGCGGAGTCCGTACGATAGAGGATGCCAAAGCGATGATTGAAGCCGGAGCGACACGTATCGGTACGTCAAACGGAATCGCACTGGTTGAAGGAAACGAATCAACAGAGTCTTATTAATTAAGATCAGCGACGTGTTCTTGAAGTCTTTTCTCAAAAACGATATACTAATAGAAGAAGCAACCAGCACTCACTGAGGTGCTGGTTTTCTTATCATTTAAATTGAATCATTTAAGAACCTAATATGGAATGAAGGTGAACGATGTGCCACAGAATAAAGATTATACGCCTCAGGAGGTCATTGCCCTCTGTCTGACATATATGAACAGCGAGCATGTAGCGTTTGTGAAGAAGGCTTTTGACCTTGCAGATAAAGCACACGAAGGCCAGATGAGAAAATCCGGAGAAGCCTATATCATGCACCCGGTTCAGGTTGCAGGCATTCTTGCCGAACTTAGAATGGACCCTGTCACGGTTGCCACAGGATTTCTCCACGATGTTGTTGAAGATACGGACTACACTTACCAGGATCTTTCAGAGATTTTTTCACCGGAAGTTGCCGACCTGGTAGATGGAGTAACAAAACTGGGTAAAATCAAATTCAAGTCGAAGCAGGAGCACCAGGCAGAGAATCATCGTAAGATGCTTCTGGCAATGGCTCAGGACGTACGTGTCGTATTGGTGAAACTGGCCGACAGACTTCACAATATGAGGACACTTAAACATCACCGACCAGAAAAGCAGAGAGAGATAGCTATAGAAACGCTGGAAATCTATGCTCCGCTAGCGGATCGTTTAGGGATCAACCGAATGAAGTGGGAACTGGAAGATACTTCTTTGCGCTACATGAATCCTCAGCAGTATTACCGAATCGTTCATCTGATGAATTCAAGAAGAGAAGACCGGGAAAATTATATTGATGATGCGAAGCAGGCTATTCAGGAATCCGTAGAAGAACTGGGTATAGAAGCTCAGATCACAGGACGACCGAAGCATATCTATTCAATTTACAAGAAAATGAAAAGCCAGAAAAAGCAGTTCAATGAAATATATGATCTGCTGGCGATTCGTATCATTGTTGAATCCATCAAAGACTGCTATGCGGTTCTGGGAGCGATCCATACCAGATGGAAACCGATGCCCGGACGTTTCAAGGATTATATCGCCATGCCAAAAGCCAACATGTATCAGTCCCTTCATACGACAGTTCTGGGGCCGAATGCAACGCCGCTGGAAGTACAGATTCGAACCATTAAAATGCATGAAATTGCTGAGTATGGGGTAGCTGCTCACTGGGCTTATAAGGAAGGTATTTCAACTAAACTGGATAATGATCAGTTGAGTGAACATATCTCATGGTTCAGAGACATCCTTGAACTTCAAAGCGAATCAAGAAATGCCAGCGACTTTATGGATTCGATAAAGCAGGATATCTTTAAGGATAAAGTCTATGTGTTCAGTCCTAAAGGGGACGTCATGGAACTCCCTTCAGGATCAAGTACTCTTGATTTTGCCTATCATGTCCATACCGAAGTGGGAAATAAATCGATGGGGGCTAAAGTGAACGGGAAGATCGTTCCGCTGAACTACAAGCTGAAAACCGGAGATATCGTTGAAATGCTGACGTCGTCAAATTCATTCGGTCCAAGTAGAGACTGGCTGAACTATGTCAATACGTCCAAAGCTAAGAATAAGATCAAGCGTTTCTTCAAGACACAGGAAAAAGAGCAGAATGTTGAACGAGGGAAAGAAATACTCGAAAAACTGCTCATCGATATGGGGTTCAATCCTAAGCAGGTTCTAAAGAAAGATAACATTCTTAAAGTTGCTGAACGCTTCAATTATCATAATGAAGAAGATCTGTTTGCTGCGATCGGTTATGGTGAGCTGAAAAGCACAACGATCGCCAACCGCCTGACCGATAAGGAACGCAGAGATAGAGAAAAAGATCAGATTCAACTGGATGATACCACTGGAACAATCGAGCTAAAGAACAAGAAAGAACCCGAAAAAATGAAAATCCGTCACGAAGGCGGGGTCGTGATTCAGGGTGCAGACAACCTGCTGATCCGTTTAAGCAAGTGCTGCAACCCTGTTCCTGGGGATGAAATCGTCGGATATATCACTCGAGGCAGAGGTGTATCGATTCATAGAGTCGACTGTCCAAACATTCAGGGGACAGATGATCAGGTCAATCGTCTGATCGATGTCGAATGGGAATCCAGTGATTCGAAAAAAGAATACAACGCTGAACTGCAGATTGAAGGATACGACCGTTCCGGTTTTCTTAATGAAATTCTACAAGTTATCAACTCTCAAACAAGCAAGCTTAGCAATGTCAACGGTAAGCTGGACAAGAGTGGGACAGCCATCATCAAACTGACACTGTCGATACAGAACCTGAAAGAACTGGAACAGATCGTAGATAAAATAAAAACAGTACCGGATGTCTATTCAGTCAAACGAATTACATCCTAAAAAAGCATAAAGACAACAGGAGGATTATTGTGAGAGCCGTCATACAGAGAGCATCGAAAGCACAGGTCACAGTGGAAGCAGAAACCGTTGGAGAGATTGGAAAGGGATTTGTCGTTCTTCTTGGTGTAGAAGACAATGATACAGAAGAAGATGTCGCTTATCTAGTCAGGAAAGTTGCCAATATGCGAATCTTTGAAGATGACGATGAAAAAATGAACCGATCTCTTAAAGATGTAGAAGGTGAGATTTTATCAATATCTCAGTTCACCTTGCATGCGGATACAAAAAAAGGGAATCGACCTAGTTTTACAGGTGCGGCAGGTCCAGAAAAGGCTGCTGCTTTGTATGAGTCTTTCAATAAGCAGCTCTCTGCTGAAGGGATAAATGTAGCAACTGGTAAATTTGGTGCTCACATGAAAGTCAGTCTAGTGAATGATGGACCTGTGACGATCCTCATCGATTCAAAAAATAAATAAGACAGCAAAGAACCCTGACCCAATTATATGGATCAGGGGTTTTTCTACTGTCTTAAGAAAAGCTCTGCCTATATATCTGTCCTGTTGCTGACAATTTATGGCGCAAAGTATGCTGACAGGCCATGATAGATTGCTTCGGCCACTGTCTGTTGGTAGTTTGCAGTGTTGACGATCGTGATGTCGTGATCGTTATCCAGATAGCCAAGCTCAAGTAAGATGGATGGCTGAGCGTTGTTTCTCAGAACGAAATAATTACCGTGTCGGACGCCATTGTTTTTAAGTGGCCCTTGTTGAGTCAGTTTTGTATTGATGGTATCTGCCAGATCTCTTTCCGACTCAGAATAATAATAAGTCGTGGTGCCGCTCATCGTGTTTGGGACTTCGAGCGCATCATAGTGAATGCTGATAAAGGCATCGGCTCGAGCACGGTGGGCATAGTAGACGCGGTCATTCAAAGTAACAAACGAGTCATCGCTTCTGGTTAGGATGACATTTGCTCCAGATCTTTCAAGAATCTCTGCAAGTCTAAGTGATGTGCTGAGTGTGACTTCGCTTTCAGTAAAACCTGTCTTAGCAACAGCTCCAGGCTCGTGTCCGCCATGACCGGGATCGATCACTATCGTAGCCTCGGCTAGACTACTGGCCTGCTGGACTTGGGGCGCAGCAGTATCGGCAGTTTCAGCAGACTGAACTGTATAAGAGTCATTACTCTCAACTATTTCTGCCAGCCAGCTTGCGACATACACCAGTGTTCCATCTGTCAGTCTGATTCCATACCAGTCGTCTGTTTCTTCTATGACAGAGTATTCGGATACGTCACTAACTGTCGTGACTATAGGCGTGTCAGTACCCGGACCTTGTCTCAGATTAGTAGGACCCATGCCAATACGAATCTGTTTTCCTTCACTATCTGAAGATGCCAGTGCGGTAGGCGTTCCTTCAAGGCGTTCAACGTAATCGGAGTGTATCCAGGCTACCCGGTTATTGAAGAGGATCTGAATCCAGTTGTTCTCGCTATACAAGATTTCATATTCTTCTCCAGAATGGACGGTACCTAGGATAGGGGACTCTGTAGAGGAGAACTGACGAACATTCACTTTATTTCCGGTGATGCGCCCAGTCGCTCGATTATCTACAGTTACCTCCTCATTTTCTATAAGCCAACTGGCTACCCAGCCGATATCATTGTTCGACAGTCTGACTTTGTACCACTGATTATCTTCACCTAGAACATGAAGATGCTCGTCTTCATGAACCTGAGTCAGAATTTCATGGGACAGACCGGGACCGTATCTGACATTCAACGTACTGGCAAGTACGGTTACTCTGTTTTCATTCGCTAATGCTACAAGAGAGCCCATGAGAAGGGTAAGCAGGCCGATGATCAGAAAGATAAAAGTCCGTTTGCTTAATCGATTATGTATGTCTGTTTGATCCATTATTCACCTCTCCTTTCATCTGTTTTCTTATATTATACTCAATTTATGAAAATATTAGCAATATTTTTTAGAAAATAAGCGTAGCAATCGACAAAATTCGTTTCGGTCATTATACATTTTATCTAAGAAGAATGACATAACGGTTTGGAAAGGGTTACAACATCAAGCTGTATTGACATTCTTTAAGCTTTCTTGTAAGCTAAAAGAACAATTCAAATAGCATGATCCCCGAACTGAGGACTGAATACTGACCCGTCTCAAAGAGAGAATCTCCCTGGCTGAAAGAGATTTAGATCGACAGTTGGATGACACCTTAGAGGGATGACGAGGAGGCTCGTCACGTGAGAGCGATAAATCTGTTGAGTGAGAGTACGTCTTTGCGTACTGTCTGAATTAAGGTGGCACCACGTGATAACCTGACACGTCCTTTTTCTGTTCATTATCTGAACGGGAAGAGGTTTTTTTTATGGAAAAAAATAGGCATTAAGAGTGGAGGACTAGATAAAATGAATTATCAGAAGCTGAAAGGAACAGTTGATCTGTTGCCTGAAGAAACCAGAAAATGGCAGTTTATTGAAGATAAAGCAAGAGACTTGATGCGAGCATACCAGTTCAATGAAATCAGAACGCCAATGTTTGAACAGCTTGAATTATTTGCCCGTGGTGTAGGAGAAACAAGCGATATCGTCACTAAAGAAATGTACGATTTCAAAGATAAAGGCGACCGATACATTGCACTCAGACCCGAAGGAACTGCTGGTGTAGTCAGAGCTTATGTTGAGAATAAGCTGTATGGACCTGAATTCCACAAACCGACCAAGCTGTTTTACATGGGACCTATGTTCCGTTATGAACGACCTCAAAGCGGCAGACAGCGTCAATTCCACCAGATAGGTGTAGAAGTGTTCGGCAGCCGAAATCCATCAGTCGATGTGGAAACGATGGTTCTGGGAATGGATCTTTTCAAGCAGTTCGGTATTACTGATCTGAAACTGGTCATCAATTCACTTGGGAGTACAGAGACTCGACAGACTTACCGAGAGGAACTGATTGCCTATCTGGAGCCTCACCTAAACGAATTAAGTAAAGATTCACAAGTCAGACTATATAAAAATCCACTGAGAGTACTGGACAGCAAGGATAAGAAAGACAAAGAAATCGTCAAAGATGCGCCGTCAATTCTGGATTATCTGGACGAAGCGTCTAAAGCTCACTTTGAAGCAGTCAAGGGGATGCTTGAAGATCTGGATATTCCTTACATCATTGACACGAACATGGTACGCGGGTTGGACTACTATAATGATACGATCTTTGAAGTGATCACTACAAATCCGAAGTTCGGAGCCAATGCGACAGTGTGTGCCGGAGGACGATATGATGGACTTGTAGAAGAAGTCGGTGGACCGTCTACTCCAGCCTTCGGGTTCGGATGCGGACTGGAGCGCCTCGTTCTTCTTCTCGAACACATGGATTTTGATTATCCAGAATTAAATCCACTCGATGCGTATATTGTCACTATGGGAGATCGTGCTGACCGCGCTTCAAATAAACTGACACAAGTCCTGAGACAGAATGGTCTTTCCGTTGAACGGGAATTCATGAATAGAAAGGCCGGCAAGCAGTTCAAGACGGCAGATAAGCTGAATGCCGATTATGTCTTTACCTTAGGAGACCAGGAAATCGATAATGGGATCGTTCAGGTTAAGCGACTGAGTACAGGAATCCAGACAGAAGTGAGTCTGTCGGAACTGGCATTACGCTTCGATGAGACCTATTCATCATTGATCAGATCAACAGAAAAAGGAGAAGAATAACATGAAACGTACAGTATATTGTGGGGAAGTCAGACAGTCGCATGAAGACCAGACTGTCACAGTTAAAGGATGGGTCCAGAAAAGACGAGACCTCGGGGGCATGATCTTTGTAGACCTGAGAGACCGTGAAGGGATCGTACAAGTCGTATTTAACGGAGAAATTAGCGAGGAAGCACTGAAGACAGCTGAAACCATCCGTTCTGAGTATATTCTTGAAGTAACAGGAAAAGTCGTTTCCCGTGCCGAACGACAGAAGAACAAGGACCTTGCTACTGGAGACATTGAAATAGTAGCAGACAGCATTTCAATACTGAGTGAATCCAAGACGCCTGTCTTTGATATCAGTGATGCTGTGGACGTATCTGATGATATCCGCCTGAGATATCGTTACCTGGATCTGAAACGTCCACGTATGCAGAGGAACATGAAACTTCGTCACGACGTGAAGAAGTCATTCAGAGACTTCCTGGACGACCAGGGATTCCTGGATATCGAGACTCCTTACCTGACTAAATCTACACCGGAAGGCGCTCGCGATTATCTGGTTCCCGCTCGTACGAACCAGGGAAAATTCTTCGCTTTGCCACAGTCACCTCAGCTCTTTAAACAGCTCTTAATGAGTTCAGGCTATGACAAGTATTATCAGATCGTCCGCTGTTTCAGAGATGAAGATCTGCGTGGAGACAGACAACCTGAATTTACCCAGGTGGATATTGAGACCAGTTTTATTGAAAAAGAAGACATCCAGGCACTGATGGAAGACCTTCTGGTTCGTCTGGTTAAAGATGTAAAAGGAATCACAATTGAGAAACCATTCCCAAGACTGACTTATAAAGAAGCGATGGAACGTTTCGGAAGCGACAAACCAGATCTGCGCTTCGATATGGAACTTGTAGACTTGAAAGATATTGCCGAACAGTCTTCATTCAAAGTCTTTTCTTCTGCAGTTGAATCAGGCGGCATGGTTAAAGGTCTGACTGTCAAAGGTGCAGCAGATTCGTTCTCCCGTAAAAATGTCGATGCACTGGAATCAGTAGCGAAGATTTATGGAGCGAAAGGCTTAGCTTGGATGAAAGTGACCGATGAAGGACTGACAGGTCCGATATCAAAATTCTTCTCTGAAAAAGAGATGCAGACAGCCTTGATGAGTAAAATGGATGCTGCTCCAGGAGACCTGCTGCTATTTGTTGCAGATAAAGATAAAATTGTCTACGATGCACTAGGTGCTTTAAGAAGTCATCTTGGAAAGGAACTTGATCTGATCGATCAGTCAAAACTGGCTTTTGCCTGGATTGTCGAATGGCCACTGCTCGAGTATGACGAGGAGGAAGGGCGATATAATGCAGCCCACCACCCATTCACTATGCCTGTAGAATCTGATGTCGAGCTGCTGAAAACATCTCCTGAAAAAGCAATGGCTGATGCCTATGATATCATACTGAACGGATATGAAATCGGTGGAGGATCGATCAGGATCCATGATCGAGCGGTGCAAGAAGATATGCTCAATGCACTCGGATTTACTAAAGAAGAAGCTCAGAATCAGTTCGGATTCTTACTTGATGCGCTGGAGTATGGCTTCCCGCCACACGGAGGTATCGCGTTCGGTCTGGATAGACTGGTCATGATCCTAGCTGGAGAAGAGAACATCAGAGAAGTGATTGCCTTTCCTAAGAACGGTAAAGCGATCGATCCATTAACTAGTGCGCCATCAGTGGTTTCAAAGGATCAGCTGGATGAACTGAAACTGTCACTTCAGACAACAGAGGAAAAAACGGAGGAATAAAATGGTTTTACTAGGGTCACACGTATCGATGAAAGGGAAAGACATGCTGCTTGGAGCGGCGAAAGACGCAGCTCAATACGGCGGATCCACCTTTATGATATATACAGGTGCGCCTCAGAATACACGACGCAAAGCGATTGAAGATATGAATATTGAGGCCGGTCAGGCATTCATGAAGGAAAATGCAATCAATGTATCTGATATAGTCGTTCATGCGCCGTATATTATTAATTTAGGGAATACGATAAAAAAGGAAAACTATGCATTTGCGGTAGAATTCATGAAAGATGAGATCAGACGTGCTGAAGCTCTGGGAGCGACTCAGATGACGATGCACCCCGGCGCACACGTCGGAGCGGGTCCGGAAGCGGCTATCGACCAGATCGCTCAAGGACTGAACGAAATCCTCCACAAGGATCAGACCTTGCAGATCGCTCTGGAAACGATGGCCGGTAAAGGGACCGAGATCGGTCGCTCATTTGAGGAACTGGCTCAGATCATCGAAAAAGTTGAATTAAAGGACAAGGTATCCGTCACAATGGATACCTGCCACATTCATGATGGCGGATATAAGGTCAGAGATGATTTTGAAGGGGTTCTGGATGAGTTCGACCGAATCATCGGCCTGGACAAGCTGAAAGTCATTCATGTCAATGACTCCAAAAACGTTCAAGGTGCTGCGAAAGACAGACATGCGAATATCGGCTTTGGTGAAATTGGCTTTGATGCATTGAGTCAAGTTGTTCATCATCCGAAACTGGCACATCTGCCGAAGATTCTTGAGACGCCATTTGTCGGCGAAGATAAGAAGAACAAGAAACCGCCATACAAGCATGAAATCATCATGCTGAAGGAAAAGCAGTTTAATCCCGATTTATATGAAGATATTATTAACAGCTGATTACCCGAGAGGAGTTTGTGTAAAAGCAGACTCCTTTTTTTGTTATACTGATTGCAATACTATGCGGAAGGAGTCTGGACATGAAAAAAGGATTAAGTGCAAAGCAGATCAAAGCAATCGATCAGTATACGATCGAGTCGGTTGGCATGCCTTCACTCGTGCTCATGGAACGAGCGGCTATAGCTACAGTAGAAGCCATGATGAAAGACTTTGAGTTCAAAAGCGCCCTCATTCTCTGCGGCACAGGGAATAACGGAGGGGATGGAATAGCTGTAGGTCGTCTGCTCCATCAGGCGGGAAAAGCGGTTACGATATGTGTTGTAGGAGACCCAGAGCGTGCTTCTGAAGAAACAGCTGCACAGCTTAAAATCGCTCGGAATTTGAATGTGCCATGTGTATACAGCCTGGAGAACAGCTGGCCGGATGACCCTGATACGCTGATTGTTGATGCTTTATTCGGGATAGGCCTTGACCGGGAGGTGGAAGACCCTTATCTGGAAGTGATCAGACGAGTAAATGGTTTAGGATATCGAAAAGCAGCCATCGACATTCCATCCGGCTTGTCTGCAGATACCGGTTCTGTGTTAGGAGCCGCCATAAAAGCGGATAAAACGTACAGTATAGGTTTCTGGAAAAACGGATTTTCCAGTAAAGAATCAGAGACGTATACAGGAGAGATACAGCTTTTGGACATAGGCTATCCACCTATCTACGACATGTTCCATATAATAGAACTGGAGGATAACAATGGCAAACAGGTTTAATTTTAGAGGTGAAAATAAAAGAGAGAACTATTTTGAAGGGTGGTACATCAAGACGAATGATAAGGGAAAAGATTTATCGGTAGCGCTGATTCCCGGGGTCGCACATTTTTCCGATCAGGAATCCTTTGTTCAATATAATATCGTCTACAAGGATACTTATTATAGTGGGAAAATTACTTTCAGCAGAGATGAGTTCGATGTCGTCGGCAATCCTCAGACTGTCATGATGCCCAAGTTTATCTTTAACGAAAAAGGGGTCAAGGCAAGTCTGAAAGACGGGGATACTGACCTGCTCATCGATTTTGATTTTGGACTGTTTCTCCCCATCAGACAGAGCCTGTATACACCAAGTATTATGGGGCCGTTAGAATACTTAAATATGCCGTGTAACCATGACATTGTAAGTTTGAGACATACCGTAAAGGGCAAAATCGTTATTAATGGGGAAGTAATCGAATTGTCTGATGCTCTAGGTTACATCGAAAAGGATAGGGGGAGCACGTTCCCGAGCAGGTATGCCTGGGCACATGCCAATGGATTTGAGCACAATAGTGAAGCTACTCTGTTTATTTCTGCTGCTGAACTGGAAAAAGGCCAGTTGAAAAAAGAAGGGGCCATCGGCAGTTTTCATGATGGAGAAAAAGAGCATCGGTTCGCTACTTATTATGGAACGGTAACTAATATGACGGTCAGTTCAAATAAGGAGTCTTATACGATTATCATGAAGGACCCATTCAAAAAGCTCGAAGTAACGGTAAGTCTGAAGAACGGAGCATAGCTGATTGCTCCAATGAATGCCGGCATGGATTATCCGATTAAAGAGTCGGTCAAATCTGATATTACAATGAGGTTCATTCAATCAAAACCACCAGTGTGAACTGGTGGTTTGCTCTGCGGCTGAAAGCCTCTCTTACCGGCCTCGGCCTGAAAGGCCCACTGAGTGGGTTTCCCTTATGCACCACATTTACTCACTGATTCTAAAAG
>NZ_BAAGIR010000007.1:0-43784 GCF_054658155.1 Alkalibacterium sp. m-11 | reverse complement strand
AAAAACCACGACATCATCGGTATCGAAGATTTGCAGGTGTCGAACATGGTGAAGAACCGCAAGTTGAGTAAAGCCATCAGCGAAGTCTCATGGTCAGAGTTCCGGACTATGCTTAAATACAAAGCAGACTGGTACGGCAAACAAGTTGTCACTGTGGCGAAAAACTTTCCATCCAGCCAATTGTGTTCAAATTGTGGCTACCAAAACAAAGCCGTTAAGAATCTCACTGTCCGTGAATGGGCTTGCCCTGAGTGCAATAGTCATCACGATAGAGATATTAACGCAAGCATGAATCTTCGCAACGAAGCGTTGCGATTAACCGTAGGGATTACGGGGTTAGCCTGATAAAGTAACCGACCGATAGGTTGGTGTTCTCAGGAATCCCCCACTTCAAGGAGAGTTAGCGAGTAAGTGGGGGTAGTTCAATGAATGCCATCGCACCCATGAATCCGGCAATGATTCCGACGAACACGCCCATATTTAGTGCCGGCGCTTCCAGAACTGATGTAAAGTACCCATCGACCGGAATCTCTGTCCCGAATAGTGTCTGCGTGATCGCTGATTAATCTGCAAGCATGTCTCCAGTGACGCCGAAAATTGCTCCGGTGATCCGATTGATCAGAATAAAACTGATTCCGGCAGCAAAGGCTCCACCAGCTTTATCTTTGGCCCAGCTTCCACCAATAGCCAGAGCAAAGAGGATATGCAGGTTTCCAATAATCGCCCACCCAATATTCTCGATTACGCTTCCAAAAGCAACCAGGGCTGTCAGGTCAGGGTTGATCAGCGGAATCGATCCACCGATACTGATCATCAGACCGGCTGCCGGCATAACGGCAATGACTCCCATCAGGGCTTTTCCGAATTTCTGCCAGAACTCAAAGTTCATTAACTTTTTCATCATTTATTCTCCTATTCTACAAGTTGACGTTTTCATTTTGTCCAACGGCTTCCACTCTATCTTTTAGAGCAAACGCTAGAGATGCGGCGCCAAGTACGCCTGCTTCGTTTTCAAGTGATGCCGTTCTGATCGCTGTGCGTGTGGCAATCGTCGGAAATGCATGGCGTTCAAAGTGCGGCGTCACGTAATCGAGCAGCAGCTGCCCGGCTCTGGACACCCCGCCCCCAAGAACAATCGTTGACGGGTTCAGGATATTGGCAATATTAGCACAAGTCTTTCCCAGATAGCTGCCCACCTTATTCAGAACATCATCTGCTAATGGATCATTTAATCTAGCCTGATCGAAGACTATTTTCGCTGTGATTGGCTGACTGTTCCATATTTTCTGAGCCAACTGTGACTCCCCGATAAACTGCTCAGCTTCTTTTCTGGCAACATTGACGATACCAGTCGCACTGGCTACTGTTTCCAGACAGCCTACCTGACCGCACGTACAGTGAAAACCGTCTGCATCGACTTTGACATGACCAATTTCTCCAGCAGTATCATGTGCTCCATGAACCAGCTCCCCGTTGACGATCACTCCGCCCCCGACACCAGTTCCTAGAGTCAGAAAGACCACATGTGGCTCATTTTGTCCGGCTCCCAGCCACTGCTCTCCCAGAGCGGCAACGTTTGCATCATTGTCCAACTCAAATGGAATTCCTAGGGCACCTTCGATTTCTTCACGGACATGGACCGTTTCAGTCCAGTTCAAATTATAGGCACCAGTCACTGTCCCTTCAGACCTGTTCACAGATCCAGGTGATCCCATTCCGATTGCTGAAATATCTTCAGCCGTAAGTGACTGTTCGCTCATTTTTTCCTGAATCGACTGTATGATTGTAGGAACGATACTGCGCCCCTTGTTATGGACAGGAGTGGGAACGGCCCACTGAGTGACCGTTTCCCCTTTCCGTGTCAGAAAGGCAAATTTAATCGTCGTTCCACCTAAGTCGATGCCAATCGCTAATTTTTCCATCCGCTTCTCCTTTGCTTAAAGAACGTAATAGTTCGGATCGTGCCAAATTTTCTGTTTGGTTACTTTATACACACGTGATTCATATGGACGCAGCGTCATGACTGCATTCTGAGCATCTGTAACGGTATAGTTGCTTAATTTCAAGTCTCCAAGCTCCAGTTCTTCACTCAGGTCCAAGTCAGTCGTCTCATTGAACAGATTGACAATCACAACATATTCCACCCCTTCGTATGCGCGAAGGTAGGCATAGACCTTGTCATGCTCCTCAGCAATAAGTTCATAATGCCCGTAGATCAGAGCAGGAGTGGTTTGTCTCATCAGAATCATCTTCTTGTAGAAATGATAGATCGAATCCGGATCATTCAGAGCCTGTTCCACGTTGATATCCGGATAATTCGGATTGACGCCGAGCCATGGTTGTCCTGTTGTGAACCCGGCTTGAGGCGCATTTGACCACTGCATCGGTGTGCGTGAATTGTCCCGTCCGTTCTTCCAGATGTATGCCATGATTTCTTCGTGCGTCGAGCCATTTTTCGTTTCAATGTTATACATGTTGATCATGCCGACATCATCGTAGTCCTCGATCGAGTCGAACTGTACATTCGTCATACCGATTTCCTGACCCTGATAG
Source organism: Alkalibacterium sp. m-11 (assembly GCF_054658155.1). NCBI lineage: Bacteria > Bacillati > Bacillota > Bacilli > Lactobacillales > Carnobacteriaceae > Alkalibacterium > Alkalibacterium sp. m-11. Next base: position 41,231 of record NZ_BAAGIR010000007.1, on the reverse strand, counting down.
ATGAATGGCGTGCCCTGCATGAAGAAATAGAATGTCGCCAAGGCTTTCGCAGAGGTTTTTCTCAGATCTGCATCATTGCCCCAGGTTGATACGCTTCTCGCCAGGTCATGGTTTTCAATAAATAACGCGTTCCATCCACGACCGTCCAGGCCTTTCTGCCAGCGGGTCATGACCTCTTTCAGTTCCTTCAAGTCAAGTCCGTCGCCATTTGCTCCCCATAAACCTAGGTGCTCGAACTGGAAAATCATGTTGAAGTAGCCTTTCTCTTCGCCTACCCAGCGGTCTGCATCCTGAATCCTTACTCCATTCGCTTCCCCGACAGTCATGACATCATAGTTTCTGATTGTACGCTCGGCAAACTCCGACAGAAACAGATCGATGCCCGGCTGATTCATGTGTCCGTCAAAGGAAGGCACGTAGTCCTTGTTCAGCGGGTTAGGCATATTCGGATAGCCGTTCTTTTTCTTGATATGTGAAATGGCATCGACTCTGAACCCGTCGATTCCCTTGTCCAGCCACCAGTTGATCATTTCGTATAAGCGTTCTCTGACCTTTGGATTTTCCCAGTTCAAGTCAGGCTGCTTTTTTGAAAAAACGTGCATATAGTACTCGCCTGTTTTTTCATCATATTCCCAGACCGACCCACCGAAGATCGACTCCCAGTTATTAATTTCGGAGCCATCCGGTTTTGCCGGATGCCAGATGTAAAAATCACGGTAGGGGTTATCTTTAGATGATCGGGATTCGATAAACCACTCGTGCTCATCAGAGGTATGGTTGATGACCAGATCCATAATGATTTTCATGCCACGCTTATGCACTTCTTCAAGCAGTTCGTCAAAATCAGCCATCGTTCCAAATTCTTTCATAATCCCGTGATAATCACTGATATCGTATCCGTTATCATCATTAGGCGACTCGTAAATCGGGCTGATCCAGATCACATCGATCCCCAGATCCTTGATGTAATCAAGCTTTTCAATAATGCCTCTTAAATCTCCAATGCCGTCTCCATTTGAATCATAAAAACTGCGCGGATAGATCTGATACGCGACCGCTTTCTTCCACCATTGCTTTTTCATTTATATTCGTCACTCCATATTCCTGAGATACTCTATACCCTGTCAATTATGACAACAGACTAATATTATCTTCTGAATAAACGGCTTTCAATACTTTTCTGCCTGTTATCGGTATCAGAATGGATATATGAAAAATGGATTAGTGAGACGTCGCTTTATGGCGGGGCACATCGATGCTGGAACATGTATTGGGACCAGTTCGAGAGACTTTTAGATACGAGTTTGATGTGGGCAGCAACTCGGAACCAGCTCGGTGGTTCGTTCCTGCTTGAGTTGATCGCAAGATCCATCTTAGAACCCACTCAGAAGAAATCATATCTCGAGTCGATCCCGCTGAGCTCGACAGATTCCCCCAAGCAGCAGACATAAGAAAAAGCAGTAAGCACCTTCTTAAATCCTAGGCTGCTCACTGCTTTTCATTCAATGTCTATAGAGCTGGGGCATACCCCAGCTTTCTTTCTTATGTCTTATTTTTCTTTTTGATCTGTCTGACCGCGACCCCTGTCAAAAGGCTCACTAGGCCGACTGCTCCGACTGTCCAGAGCATTGTTGCCGTAGAAGGAAGTCTTTCTCCATTCCGATCACCAGTTTGGGATTTAGAAGAATCGCCTTCCGATTCGGTAGTCTCCTCACCATTAGGGTCATCTAATGGACCATCTGAATGACCTTGATCGCTATCAGCTGCGGAATCTTCACTATCCTGACCAGCACCAGGATTCTCAGACGAATCAGTATGGTCTGCCGATTGACCATCACCCTCGGCATCTCTTTCTGAATCAGCTATTTCTTCTCCACCTGAGACAGGATCGTCGCCATCGGATTCCTGATCTGTTCCTGGTCCAGATTCTCCATCGGGCTGTTCCCCGTTGCCTGGGTCAGTTGCTTCTTCATCATCCTCGGTTTCTTCTACCGGTTCTTCTGAATCATCCGGTGTTTCGATTTCTTCCGCAATCAGTGACCCGTTGTCCACTGTAAGAAGTGCTGTTCCGCCGTCTGCCATGGCTGGCAATGTAAATGTGATGATCTGGCTATCCCCCGTCTCTTCAGCAGAGTACTGGCTGTCTGAATAATGATCCATCACGATGACGTCGCTGCTATCCACTCCCACAGAAATCAGCTGCTCCTCTTCGGATGTATTGAAGGCAAGAAACACTGATTCATCTTCCAGAGCCCGTTCGACAATCATCCAGTCCTCGTCTTCTGAAGTCAGGAAAGTCTCCCTCGTTCCTCTGGAAAGCAGTTCGCTGAATTCATTTCTAAATCCGATGACTTTCTGATAATGCGTCAGGATATGATTACCTTCAATCAAATCCCAGCCGAAGTCATAGCGGTTATCATACTGGGGCCAATTTGCGTCTCCTGTCTGGCCAAGCTCTTCCCCGTAGTAAATGACCGGCTGTCCTTTCGAGGTCATCTGAAGCGAGGCAGCCAGCTTAAGTTTCCCTTCATCTCCACCAACCGAATATAGGAAGCCCGGTTCATCATGACTGCCTAAAAACTGCCCAAGAGTAGCATTACTGGCTAAAACATTATTTCTATTGACTAAATGAGTATTCGCCCGCTCTATGCGTCCGTTGACGAAGTCTGCTGCATAGCTTTTGAAACTGAAATCTAGCAGACTGTCCATCATCCCTGTATTTAAATAGCCATGATCGTTCTGGTAATTTGCTCCCCAAGATTCTCCGATCAGCTTGAATGCTGGATCTCTTTCAATGAGTTCATTTTTAAAGTGCTGCCAGGTCGTATCGTCGACGTGCTTGACTGTGTCGACCCGGAAACTCGCGATCGCATTTCCATCAGCTGTTGTGGAGCGCTCGATCCAGTCTGCCTGCCAGGCTACCAGCTGCTCTCTGACGGCCGCTTCTTCTGTTAGAAAGTCCGGTAGACCCGCCAGTTCCATGGTCAAGTCTGTGCTACCGCCTTGTTCTCTAATCATGCCGTCAAAGCGTGCCCTGTCTTCGTCCGTCGGATAGCCTGCTGGTGGATCGTCCACCCCGTCGTTAGGATGCATACCGTAGCCGGCATGGTTCAGTACCACATCGACCATAATAGCGATCCCTCTGTCCGCTGCCTGGTCAATCAGGTCATGAAATTCTTCAAGCGTCCCAAGGTGCGGATTCAATTCTTCAAAATCCTTTGCCCAGTAGCCATGGTAGGCATAGTAGGTGCCGTTATCACTGCGGTATTCGACATCGTGACCCACATTTTCAACGATTGGTGTGATCCAGATGGTCGACACACCCAAATTTTCCAGGTAATCAAGGTTCTCCGTTACCCCTTTGAAATCCCCTCCCTGATATGTGCCTCGAGGATTTTCTGCCTGACTGTAATCAATGCCGTACGGATCATTGTTCGTCGGATCCCCGTCAGCAAAGCGGTCGGTAAGCATAAAGTAGATGATTTCTTCATCCCAGTCCCGTTCACCTTCTGCCTTGTTCCGCTCACTGATTGTCACGTCAGTTTGCGCAGTATAACGTCCGTTGTTTTCATCCCAGACGTTGACGGTTATTGGGTATGTTCCCGGCTGGATTGTGTGATCAGCTGATAGGGTCACCCGGTTCAGTTCAGGAGAAATAACTAGATCAGACGGTCCCCCGATCGATGAGACATCCGCTGAAATGCGTGATACCTCAAGGTCAGACTGATTATCGATCGTGACATCAAGAAGTCCGTGTTCGTTGTAGCTGAATGCCCGGCTGACTGAAGCAGACACTCTGATGTCCTCTTCTCCCTCAGATTCTTCCGGTCCGTCCTCTTCATCTGATCTGTAAAAAGGATTAGTAAAGGCTTGAGTTGGGTCATCAGCTGTGACAAAGACCTGATTCATCGTATCAAATGAGGCGAACCGTAAGTCCTCCGTCAGCTTGTCTTCTCCATCTGACAGATTAACGACTAAAAAGCCGACTGACTGGGCAGATTCATTGACTGGAAGATCGATGTAGGCTCCGTGCGGGCCGACCTGATTATTTGAAAATGGAATGGCGTCATTAGGCCACTCACTAGGCTGATTCGGTGCATCTCCCCAGAACCATACCCCGTAATCCTCATAGTTCACGGCGTCGTTTAGGTAGTGAATACGCAGAGCCGGTGTCTCAAAGTCGACTGGAACATAATAATGGACAGATCCATCAGCTCTGATCCAGACTTCTTCAACTTCCGGGAACAATGTAATGATAATGTCTTCCTCAATATATCTTGTTCCATCTCCGAATACAGGAATCAGACCGATTTCTTCAGCATCCGCCTGTATTGCAATGTCCTGATAGTAACCAAAGTCAGTCTGATCAGATTCTGAAAAAGACGAACCGGACGGCCAGGAAGACACGTCCTCAGATTTCGTCAGCACATCTCCCCACATCCATAACGAGAGATCATTATCAATTTCATCCGTTTCAAGATGTACCCGAAGCATCCGCTCAGTCTCGGCACTCACGGAGGTGAAATCGGGAAAGACATTGGCTAACGACTGAAATAGCAGTAAAAAGACCAGTAAAGCTGAAAATAATGCAGATGATTTTCTGTTCATTTACTCAGACTCCTCTTCTTTTTAGTTAACGCTTTCAATTTTGAGCAAAAAGAACTCCCCCTACGGAAGGCGTAAGGAGAGCTTTAGTTGTATTACCCTTTGGTGGCACCGGCGGCAAGACCTGAAATAAGGTACTTCTGCAGCAGCAGGTAAACTGTGGCGATCGGAATAGCGATCAGTACCGCTCCGGCAGCGAATCGGCTGAAGTTATTGGAAAACTGGGCGTTGACAAAGTTGTACAGACCCAGAGCCAATGTGAAATTTTCAGGGCTTCTCAACACGATACGAGGCAGGATAAAGTCCATGAATGGGGCCATGAAGTTGAACAGGGCCACCACAGATAAAATAGGTTTTGCCAGCGGCAGCAGAATCTGGAAAAAGATTCTGAAGTGTCCGGCACCATCCATTTTAGCGGATTCATCCAGCGATTTAGGCAGGGTATCCAGGTAACCTTTGACTAAAAAGGCATTCATCGGAATGTTTCCTCCGATATAAATCAGGATCAGTCCCCATAGGTTGTCAATAAGGCCAATCGTGTTCAGCAGGATGAATAAAGCCACCATTGCCATCAGAACTGGAAACATCTGAAGCAGAAGGAAGGCATATAAGCCGTACGTGCGTCCTCTGAAACGGTAACGCGAAAATGCATAGGCTGTAAAGCTGACCAGCAGCGTCGTTACTACCGTTACGATTGTGGAAACGAACAAGGTGTTCCGATACCACTGCAGGTAGTCACTTCTTGGATTGGTAAAAAGCCAGACGTAATTATCCAGAGACCAGTTTTCCGGAGAAAGGGACGCTGTAAATAAGTTAGATGCCGTGTTCATTGAAATGGCAAAGGCCCAGAACAGCGGATAGAAAATGATCAGGAACATGACGGCCAGAATCAGATAAATCATCGCGACTTCAAGCTTGCTTTTCTGCTTGCGCGTGAACTGTCTCTTCTGCATGCGTTCGAAGATTTTACTCATTAATAGTTCCCCTCCTCTTTAAATGATCGTGAACGACGGAACTGGAAGAAAGCGAAGGTCGCCACGATCAGTCCGAGAATCAGTGAAATTGCTGCAGCCATACTGAACTGAGAGTTGGTGAATGTCAGCCCGTAAACCCATGAGATCAGGATATCGGTACCACCGGCATTCTGTCCGCGCACAGCTGGTCCCCCTTCATTGAAGAGATAGATAATGTTGAAGTTGTTGAAGTTGAATGTGTACTGCGTCAGCAGGATCGGCCCTGTGGCAAACATCAAATGCGGGAAAGTGATTTCCTTGAATTTCTGCCAGCGTGTTGCTCCGTCCATATCCGCTGCTTCATACCAGTCATCCGAAATTCCTTTAAGCACACCGGAAAACAGCGCGTAAACATACGGGAAGCCAAGCCATACCTGGATCATGATGATCGCGATCCGGCTCCACATGACGTTAGACATCCACGGGATAGTCGTATTGAACAGTGGCTGAATGATATCTGTGTTTATTGCTCCAAAATTGTCATTGAATAATGCTGAGAAAATAATGATCGTCACGAATCCTGGAACAGCCCACGGTAAGATCAGGATCGTCCGGATGATACGTGTGCCTTTCAGTCGCTTGTCATTTGTCAGGATGGCCAGGAACATAGCCAGTCCGATAGACAAGGTCGTTGCTACGAATGTCCAAGTCAGTGTCCATGACAGAACACTGAAGAAAGTGGTGCGCCATTCCGCGATGGTCACCAGTCTGACAAAGTTTTCGAAGCCGACCCACTGCAGAATGTTTCTAGGCGGGGCATTATACAAATTGTAGTTTGTAAAAGCCAGGAAAGCCATGAAGAGCAGCGGCAGGATGACCACGAAGACCAGCAGAATGAATCCTGGGCCGATCAGAATATAAGGAAAACCGGCATCCCATGAATTCCTGAAGTTCTCCATAACGCCTCCTGGACGCCATCCGTCTCTGATTTTCTGCGCTTCTTTTTTTGCATCCTGAAGGTTGAACGTATAAAACACACCGTAGAACACAGTGAATATGATAGCTAAAATTCCTTCAATCAGGAACACACGTGAATCGTCCACTCGTGGTTCAGTTCCCAGGGTAATCAGCCCCTGTAATCCGGAAGCAATAAAGTCAAACATCATTACAGTAAAAGCTGCAAACAGGATGAATATCAGTGCACCTTTTAATCGTCGTTTATTATAAATCTGACCCATTCCTGGAATAACGGACAGCAGCATAGCTTTTTTAGGGCTATGGTCCAGATCCGCATTTACGGGACGCTTGTTTTTTTGATTTTTTCTGTCAGTAGGCATAATCTCTCTCCTTCTATCAGCCCAATATTTAAAAAGGACTTTGCTGCCTTTAAAGCATCGCTCTCTATGCATTCATTACTTTAAAGAACTAATACGAACAAGGAGATTGAGTCATCACATCTGCTCAATCTCCCCTGTTCAAATTAGTTTGATTTCACACTATATTGGGTGACTTATTGTCCCATCATTGAAATGTTGGCTTCAATATTTGCAACAGCTTCGTCCAGTACTTCCTGTACATCGTCCCCTTGCTGTACGAACTGCAGTGCGTCTCCCATTGGCTCCCAAACCTGAGACATTTCAGGAATATTTGGCATTGGGTGAGCGTTCTGAGACTGTGCGAAGATTGGTTCCATGAATTCATCGTCGATTTCTACAGCTGTGTGAGCTGGCAGTTCACCGGCAACTTCAAAGTAAGTGGTTGAGTTTTCTTCGTTAGTAATGAATAGTGCCAGTTCAGTTGCCCAGTACTCATGATCTGTGAAATAGTTGACTAACCAGCCTTTGTTTCCTGAGAAGGAGTTCAATGGCTCTCCGTCTTGAGTCGGCAGCTCTACGACTTGCAGGTTTTCACCGATTGCATCGCGGTAGTCAGGAATTGCCCATGGGCCGTCGACGACCATACCTACCTGTCCATCCATGAACAGGCTACTCGCTACTTCAAGGTCAGTCCCTGGAGGCATAAGCTCTTCGTCGAACCATGACTGAATCATTTCTACAGCGGAGACTGCTTCAGGTGTGTTTAGACCGATATCGGTTGGATCATATACGCCGTTTTCATCTTGACCGAAGATGTATCCTCCGTCAGCTGTGATGAACGGATATGTGAAGTACAGGTTAGCAGCATCCATCATGAAGCCAAACTGGCCGTCTCCAGTCAGATCACGTGCAATGTCCATCAGTTCATCCATTGTTTCAGGTGCTTCAGGTACTAGCTCATTGTTGACGAATAGAGCATATGTTTCAACGACTGCTGGGATTCCGAACTGGATGCCTTCGAAGCTGAATGACTGAACCGCTTCTTCGTTGTACTCTCCAAGGCGTTCAAGCTGATCATCTGTCAGATCAAGCTCAGCTGCCAGACCCTGCAGGTAAATATCTCCCATACGATCATGCGGCTGGAAGAAAAGATCCGGTCCTTGTCCGGCAGGTCCATCCAAGCTCATGCCGTCAAGCTGCTCAAGCATTTCGTAAGGTGTGATCTGTACATCGATGCCGTACTCTTCAGTAAAGCGCGCTGTAATTTCTTCATAAGCATCCAGCTGCTGTTCTTCATTATTAACCCACATGTGTAATGATTCTGGTTTTTCAGGAGCGTCCTCATCAGAAGCTGTATCAGTCGTTTCCTCTGCTGTATCGTCCCCTGTTTCGTCAACTGTTTCTTCTGTTGCGTCATCAGTCGTATCGTCAGTTGCCCCATCATCTCCGTTACCACAAGCAGCTAGTAAACCAACTGTTGAAAGCAGTAACATTCCTTTGTATAACACTTTTCTGTTTATCATTCTTCTTCTTCCTCCTACTTTTTACTTTTATTTATTCTGGAATGGTTTTCACTTTTACCCCTTCGGTTGCATAAAGTAAAGGTACCAGTTTACTTAGGTGTTCTGAAAGAGTGATGTAAGTGATTACAATTTAACTATATAAGGTTTTTACAAATGTTTCAATTGTTTTTTCAATGTTACCGGTATCAGGAATCACGTCACATCCCTGTAGCTATATACTGCTGCCGTCCTCTCATTTTTAACCATTAATATGAGTGTATAATGCACAACCTCTGTTCCATGATTTCCCGTTATTATCGTTTCGGTGTAACTGATTATAAATCGTATTTTTTCTGCAGACAAAAAGGCATACGCCCTTTTCTGGTTAAGATCCCGGTTAAAAAGACGTATGCCTGTCATGAATTAGCTTGTTTCCCCTGCTCTCACCGCTACGGCTTCGTAAGGGTTCAGATCCAATAATCTCCAGTCAACAACTGACCTGTTGTAATTGGTTGCCATCACATCATACTCATTTGGCATGTCGTCCAGACATACCTGCTGTTTCTCGTCGCTGATATTAGCCACAACGACCCATCTTTCCCCTCGGTACAAACGCTCGTAGGCAAAGACCGTCGGGTGATCAGGTAACAAGAGTGTATAGTCTCCCCAGACGATTGCGGGATGATCTTTTCTCAACTGAATCAGCTGCTTATATGTATGGAACACTGATTCTTTGTCTGATACGGCTTGCTCAACATTGATGCTTGTATAATTCGGCTGAACAGCGAGCCATGGTTCGCCTGTCGTAAATCCGGAATGCTCTGAACCGTCCCACTGTACAGGTGTCCGAGCATTGTCGCGCCCTTTGACGTTGATGGCATTCAGAATCTCTTCTTTTGAGTAGCCCTGCTCCAACCGTTCATGGTACATATTCCGACTTTCAATGTCGTCCACTTCATCGATTGAACTAATGAAACGGTTGGTCATGCCGATTTCTTCCCCCTGATAAATATAAGGGGTCCCCTTCATCAGATGCAGAAGAATCGCAAAGCATTTCGCACTTTCGACACGATAGGTATCATCATTCCCCCATCTTGAAACGACACGCGGAGTATCGTGGTTATTCCAGAACAGACTGTTCCATCCGTCTTCCTTAAAGGCTACCTGCCACTTGCTCAAGACTTGCTTCCATTCGACCAGGTCCAGTTCTTTCAGATCCCATTTCGACTTGCCGGGCTGTTCGTCAAGCATCATGTGTTCAAACTGAAAAACCATGGACAGCTCGTTGCGCTTAGGATCTGAATACAGTTTAGCCGACTCAGGGGTCGCACTCCATGTCTCACCGACTGTTATCACATCACGTCCCTTTAGCGTGTGCTCATGCATTTCTTTCAAGTAATCATGCAACTTAGGTCCATTGGCCGTCAATCCTTCATCCGGCAGTTTACCGATCAGATCAATGACATCCATACGGAATCCGCCAACACCTTTGTCCAACCAGAAGTTCATCATCTTATAGACATCCTGACGCATCCGTTCATTCTCCCAGTTCAGATCCGGCTGCTTCCTGCTGAATAGATGCAGGTAATACTGTCCGCTGTCTTCGTCAAGTGTCCAGGCTGGCCCGCTGAAAGCAGAAGTCAGATCGTTTGGTGCCTGTCCATCTACAGGATCGCGCCAGATATAGTAATCTCTGTAGGCGTTATCCTTACTCTTTCTGGCTTCGACAAACCAGTTATGCTCGTCACTCGTATGATTGACGACTAGATCCATCACGATTCGGATGCCTCGTTTCTGACCTTCTTCGATCAGTTCATCCATATCTTCCATCGTACCGAACTCAGGATGAATAGCCTCGTAATCACTGATGTCATACCCATTGTCGTCATTCGGAGACGCATAGACCGGACTCAGCCAGATCGCATCGATCCCAAGTTCTTTTAAGTAGTCCAGCCGGCTGGTAATGCCTGGGATATCTCCAATCCCATCTCCATTGCTGTCCTGAAAACTTCGCGGATAGACCTGATAGACTACCGCATTCTGCCACCACTTCATTCTTGTCCTCCTCAGTTCTGATTGGCTTTTTCAAGAATCGTTTTCAGATTCAGGTCGGCCGTACTTTCAACTGCGTAATCCGCTTCTTTCATCGCATCTCTGGATCCGACTCCGACAGAAAACATATGTGCGCTATTAATCGATTGTATCCCGGCTTCGGCATCTTCCAGTCCGACGCATTCTTGTGGACTGAGGTTCAGCATTTCAGCACCTCTGATGAAAATCTCCGGATCCGGTTTACCAGCTTTAAGTGACGCAGGGTCTACAATTCCGTCAAACAGATCCATGATCTCCAGCCTTTCCATAATTTCTGGTCCATTCTTACTCGCTGAAGCCAGAACCATCCCTAAATTTTTCTCTTTCGCTTCTTTCAATAGCGTATCAATACCCGGAAGCAGGTCATCTGGTGTGATTCCCTTGATGTATGCCTTATACTCCTCATTCTTCTGCGTAGCCAGTTCCTCTTTTTCCTCTTCTGTGTATGCCTCTTCTTTCCCTCCGTGCTTAAGAATCAGATCCAGAGACTCCATGCGGCTGATGCCTTTCAGTTGTTCGTTGAATTCTCTGTCAATCTCTATGCCGATCTTTTCAGCCAGACTTTTCCACGCCAGAAAATGGTATTCTGCTGTATCTGTAATGACACCGTCTAAATCAAAAATCAAACCTTTAATCATGTCAATTCCTCCTGTTTATTATATAAATGGACTAGTTTTCGCCTGGCGAAAACAGGCGACCTTATGATTACAATGGGGTTAAAAGCCGTCCAGGCGGCTTTTCTCTATTTAGAATAAGCTTTTCCTACAAAAATATGTTTGGGAGCAAACTCAGACTGATTTTTCGCCTGAGTACCGAGGCATGCAGGCACCCCTCACTAAAAAAGAAGGGGGAGAAGCCTCCCCCTTTACTTTACTGCAATTATTTTTCTATCGCATGCGACAGCGTTCCATCAAGCGTGACTTCTTTGTTGTAAAGCGTGAAGGTCAGCGCCTCCCCTTCTTGAAGAGAGAATTCGACTTCATCAGCAGTCACGTGCACAGCAATCAGACGCCCGCGGTACTTGAGCTTGAACTGATAGCCGGTCCACTGTGTCGGACAGTATGGTTCGAAGGAGAGATGTCCTTCAAGAGTACGCATGCCTGCAAAACCGTGAACGATCGACAGCCAGCCACCGCTCATTGACGTAATGTGCAGGCCGTCTTCTGTATCATTGTTGTAGTTGTCCAGATCAAGTCGGGCCGTACGCTCGTACATTTCAAAGGCTTTTTCTTTTTTGCCTAGCTCGGATGCCAGAATAGAGTGTACAAGAGGAGACAGAGACGACTCATGGACCGTCATCGGCTCATAGAAATCAAAGTTCTTTTCTTTCTCTTCCTGAGTGAACTCATGATTCAGGAAATACAGCCCCTGAAGCACATCGGCCTGCTTGATGAACGGTGAACGCAGAATCTTGTCCCATGACCAGTTCTGGTTGATCGGACGTTCTTCTGGTTTCAGTGAATCTACCGGTCGCAGATCTTTGTCTAGGAATGTATCGTGCTGAACGAAAATTCCAAGATCTTCATCCTTAGGGAAGTACATATGCTCGACAATATCCGCCCACTTATCGGTCTCGCCAGGTTCAAGAGCCAGAGCACTTAAGCGGTCTTCGGATGCTTTTTCCAGAGACGCCATCGTATAGCGAAGCGTCCAGGCTGCCATCGTGTTGGTATACCAGTTGTTGTTGACGTTGTTTTCATATTCGTTAGGTCCCGTTACGCCATGGATCATATACTGCTTGTTACGCTTTGAATAGTGGACACGGTCAGCCCAGAATCGGGAAATAGCCACGAGTACATCCAGCCCCTGATTCAGCAAGTAGGTCTCATCACCGAAGTAAGTGGAGTAGTTATAGATCGCATGAGCAATCGCTCCGTTTCTGTGAATTTCTTCAAAAGTGATTTCCCATTCATTGTGACATTCTATACCTGTAAAAGTCACCATCGGGTAAAGAGCACCTTTCAGTCCCTGTTTCTGAGCATTGATATGAGCCTGTTCAAGCTGATTGTGTCTGTAGACCAGCAGCTGTCTGGAAATTTCCTCATCTGTGATTGACAGATACATTGGCAGGATGCAGGCTTCAGTGTCCCAGTAGGTTGCCCCGCCGTATTTCTCTCCAGTAAAGCCTTTAGGTCCGACATTCAGACGCGGGTCTTCTCCGTAATAGGTCGAAAACAGCTGGAAGATATTGAAACGGACCCCTTGCTGACTGGCCTCGTCCCCTTCGATCATGACATCAGCATTTTTCCAGCGCTGTGCCCATTCTTCTACGTGAGCTTCTTTCAAACTCGTATAGCCTTTATCCTTTGCTTCAGCAACGATGCGTTCAGCAGCATCGATCTGATCGGATTCTTCTACATCACGACTCGTAATGACAGAAACCAGCTTAGTCAAAGACACTGATTCCCCTTCAGCTAGCTGACCGGTTACATGCTCTTCCACCTTCATTTCAGAGTCCGCCGCTGATTCAGATGTTAGGCCTTCCGTCAGATTCGCCATCATCATGGTCACGGTGAATCGGTCCGTTCCGAAATTGTTTTCGATCGTCTTTGTTGTCAGATAGGGATATGGAGACAGGCCGCGATTTCTTTCCAACCAGAACACTTCATCATAGTTGCTGTCTTCATTCACCACATCACCGTCTAGATGAGGGATCAATTCAATTGAGGCATCACCTTTTTGACTAGTCGCTTCTACATGAATGACGGCCAGCTCTTTAGTAGCTGCACTCACAAAGCGTGAGAAATTAAAGGCAATGGCCTTTCCGTCCTTTTCCCATACGAAGGACCGGTTCAGGATTCCTTCTTTCATATCCAGTTCCAGGGTGTAGTCCCTGACTTCATCGACAGCCAGGTCCATCTTATGCCCGTCGATCAGCACTGTGACCGGAATAAAGTTAGTCGCGTTGATCACTTTTCCGAAATACTCTGGGTAGCCTATTTTCCACCAGCCGACTCGCGTCTTGTCCGGATACCAGACTCCAGCTAAATACGTTCCGATATGAGTATCTCCAGAGTAACCTTCTTCAAAATTTCCACGCAGACCCATATAGCCATTTCCAATTGAGGTCAGGCTTTCCTGCACGCGCTTCTTTTCACTCACATCTGTAGAAATGACCTTCCACGGGTCCACCTTTGCAATACGTTCCATACATTACACGTCCAATCCTAATCATTTATAGTTCGTCTATTTTTTTATCGCTTCCAGCAGGACCTTGCGTTTCTTGGCCCGGTCACGTTTTTTCATCAGGCGTTTTTTACGTTCTTCTTCATTATCTTCATAATAAAAGACTGAAAATCCATTGTGACTGAGCAATGTTTCATCTCCATCAGCAATATCATTCAGATGGAACACTTTCTTTGCCCCACGCGGAATGAGTGGCAGGAAAGCTTCCTCTTCATCCTGATTGAAGAAGAAATGCAGTTCTCTGTTGCCGAGTTTACGTTTGAACCCCAGGAACTGTTCATCGTCTCTCACGTCATGCCACTCTGTTTCACCGGAAATAAGGATATCTGAATACATTTTACGGAATTGAATCAATTCTTTAGTAAAGGCCAGCATATCATGATCCTGTTTATCTTCATCCCAGATCATGCACTTGCGGCAGTCCGGATCCATTCCCCCGTCCATACCGATTTCTGTACCGTAATACATGCATGGTGCTCCCGGCTGTGCATAAAGGAAGGCCATGGCAGATTTCACCAGATTCTTGTCATTGCCTGCTTTCGTCAGCACACGCGGTGTATCGTGGGAATCTAGCAGGTTGAACATGACTTCAGTGGTCTGCTGGCGGTAAAGCATCAGCTGACTGTTCAGGCCGGATACCAGTCTGGTCGGTGACAGGAATTTCTTGAAGAAGTAGTTCTCGATCATATCGGTAAAGGCGTAGTTCATCACTGCATGAAACTCATCGCCATTCAGCCAGTTCTGTGAGGAATGCCAGATTTCTCCCAAAATATACAGATCCTCTTTGATTGCCGTTGTTTCTTTGAAGAAACGCTTCCAGAAGAAGTGATCAACTTCGTTAGCGACATCCAGACGCCAAGCATCGATATCGAATTCCTTGATCCAATAAGTGGCTATATCCAGCAGATACTCCTGGACTTCTGGATTGGCCGTATTTAGTTTAGGCATGTGTCCAGTAAATGCAAACGTATCGTAATTCACCCGTCCGACATTTTCCAGCGCTTCTGTGCTCAGGCCGGCAACATCATCTACTGGGAAAGAATGAATATAGAACCAGTCTTTGTATCTGGACTGATCCTGATTTTCAAGGACATCCAACCACTGAGGAGAATGAATTCCCACATGATTGAATACCGCATCGATCATGATTCGAATGCCCCGGCTGTGCGCTTCTTCCACGACTTGCTTGAACAAAGCTTTGTCTCCGAAGTCCGGATCGATTTCTTTATAGTCAATAGTGTCATATTTGTGGTTCGAATGAGCTTTGAAAATCGGTGTGAAATAAATGCCGTTGATGCCCAGGTCTTCCAGATAATCCATATTATCGAGAACACCCTGCAGATCTCCACCGTAAAAATCATCTCTCGATGGATGCTCCTTGCTTCCCCACGGCAGTACGCCTTCAGGATCATTGGTCGGATCCCCATTGGCAAAACGTTCCGGGAAAATCTGATACCAGATGGTTTCGCTAGCCCACTTGGGTGCACGGAATGCATCGATTTCATGAATATAAGGCACTCTGAAATAGAAGTTCATCTGACTTACGAAAATCTCCTCGAAAGGATAGACGCCCTGATCGGAATAGAAAATCTCGATTCCGTCCTTACCGATAACTCTGAATCCGTATGCCATTCGTTTAGTCGGTTCATGCGTGTCGATCATCCAGTAGTCATGCATGTTCGTTGAAGCAACTTTTTTCATTTCCTTCCCGTTCATGAACCACTTTTCCTGGTCCAGTGAATAGGGATCGCCACTCAGCAGTTCAACGGACTGCACATCATTCGCTTTCGTCCGGATTCGGATGTGATAATGCCCACGCTCATACAGATAGGCGTATTCGCTCTCGGCACGGTGATAAATTGCAGCTGTGTCCATAATAAAGTCTCCTTTTAACTAATGCGTTTCTTATTAATTGAGTCGCTCGTTCCCGCTTTCATTAAGCGGTTCCATCTTGATTCTAGCATCCACAGGTAATTATACAAGCAGTTTTAAAGTGTTATCGGTAACAGAAATCGAAGCGCTGACATCTGCCTGATTATAGCGTCCGGAAAATTAAAAAACTGAGTGACACTCATCCCATCTCCGACAGACTCAGTAGATCATAAAATACCCCTGCTCCGCATCAGGCGACAACGAAGGTACTGAAAAGATAATCATGCCTTAATTATATTAAGATAATGAATCTAAAGGAGTTCTTTCAGGGTCCAGGACACTTGAAGATCGGCTGGAAATAGCCACAGCTATTTCCTTTCTACATTAGAGAATTGATCAATTCCTTATTACTTTTCTGCCATTCTTGTCATCAACCGATTCTCTTTCTAGTTCAGATATTTCCATGCTATCTAAAATGTAACTAGGCCTGCGCCTAGTTATACCTTATTGAAGATCCTTTTGTACATACTACAGATAGCCCGATTCTACTTATAGTTCAGTTCCTATTCGGGAGAATAAACTGATTCTAGAAAAGCTTTAGTTCTAGCTTATTCTAAAATCGTCTTTATTGCTTCCGCTAGAGGGCTTCTCGTTTCACTTTCAGGTCCTACTTTTTCAGGAACTATAACTAGATCCGCTCTACTTACAGTTCCTCGCCCAAAGCAAAAGCTGACCTCCAGCTAGATACGCGCTAACAATACTAATCTCCATATCTTCTAGATTAAACTCCATCTAACTCTGCTCAGCCCTCTTGTCATAGTCTGCCCCACAGATTTCTAAACCAAAAAAGGACTGAAGCCGGTCGTGCGCTTCAGTCCTAACTGTTATTCTCTCATGATTTACTTTACTTCCGCCTGATTTCGGGTCGTTCCGCCCAGCTTCAGTTCAGTTTCAAAGAGCTCGTTTCCTTGAGACTTGCCATTTTCTTTCACCTTGTTCAGAACCATTCGGGCACAGGCTGCACCCATTTCGGCTGTAGACTGCTTGAGGGTCGTCAGGTGAGGATAGGCGATCTGGTCCAGGAACACGCCGTCGTGTCCTATGACCCCATAGTCGTTAGGAATATCAAATCCCATTTCCTTGATTTCACGGATAACACCCAGCCCCAACCGGTCGGATGCGCAGAGGAACAGCGTGTTTTTAGGAAAACGATCCAGATTCTCCCGGATGAATGCAGCAGAATACCTCGAGCGGTTTTCCAGACGGTAGACATTCTTTTCCAGGCCATGTGCATCCATGACTTGAGCATAGCCTTTTTCTCTGGCATGGGCAAAGGGCTGATCGACATCAATACCGATATAGACAATCTTATCGTAGCCGTCCTGAATGGCAAATTCCGTTGCTTGTTCCATACTCTTCTGATTGTTGCTGTCGACAAAATCGTAGCCAATGTCATTCTGACCGTAAATCACTGTCGGTTTCTTCAGACTTTCCACCAGTTCCTTGTGTTCATCACGCATGCCGCAGACGATATAGCCG
Source organism: Alkalibacterium sp. m-11 (assembly GCF_054658155.1). NCBI lineage: Bacteria > Bacillati > Bacillota > Bacilli > Lactobacillales > Carnobacteriaceae > Alkalibacterium > Alkalibacterium sp. m-11. The sequence goes on along the minus strand of NZ_BAAGIR010000007.1, from coordinate 24,167 downwards.
TCGGAATCCCCGATCTGTACGTTTTTGTGAGTGAGAAGCTGAAGGCTGTACGCATACTTATCCAGCTCATTCGCAATACCAGTCAGCAGAAACATATAATACGGTTCAGTTGTATCCATTTCTTCCAGGATAAGCAGTTTAATAATTTGAGTTCGGTTGTTAGCCAATGCTTTGGCAGCAATATTCGGCCGGTAGTTCAGTTCCTGCATGGCTTCATAGACCAGCTGCTTCAACTCATCAGTCACTTGTTCCGGGTGATTGATGACACGGGAAACAGTCATTTTGGAAACATTGGCTTTTTTTGCAACATCATTTAATGTGACCAAATGTGTTCTCCTTTCTCTTTCTCAATCTTTCGTTTCAACTATTCACCCTACATTATAACAAGAATCGACACACTCTTTTAGTTTTTTTCAATGAAAACTGTGAACTTTTAAGTTCCGCCCGATTCACCTCGGATAACCAAACAAAAATAATCAGATTAGCTCATTAAAGCGCATCGACCAGAAGGAAAGTCAAAACAGTAACAATCACAGTAAAGGAAGCCGTCAGCCAGAACATATTGTAGTCATACTCTTTATCTTTATGTACTTTCTCGATAACAGCTACCAGATTCATGGCACACACAATCGCCCAAATCGGCATGGACAGAGTGGCCAACATCATCAAAAATGAAAAAATCATCGTCTCTCCTCTATGCTCAACTTTTTCTATCACAATTACTAGCAAAATAGGGAAGGCTCCAGTTATCAGCCCCCCTACCGTTCAACTAGCTTACGACTTTCTCGACCACTCTAACTTCGTAAGGTGCCAGATCAAGCGTCCCAGACAATGGAGAATGGGTCTGCAGATCTGTCACATCTTCCATGATCTCAATCGCCTGCGTTTCTTCAGTGAAGTTCATGATGAAGATGGTCTGTCTACCCTCAGCTTCTCTTGCCTGAACAGAGACGCCTCTTTTATGTCTGAGATCCAGCGGGGCTTTCAGTCCCAGTGCATCGATCAGTTCACCGTAAAAAGCTTGATGAAAGGCATCGTCAAGACGGGCTCCGATATAATATGTCTGTCCATTATGGTACTCATTTCGAGTAACCGCTGATGTCCCCTTGTAGAAGTCTTCTTCATAAGTTCCCAGCGTTTCAGCTCCAGCCATATTCATAAGTGTCGCATAGTCTCTCGCTTCATAGGACTGGCCTTTGTAGGAGACATGGTTTCGGTCCAATGGATAAAAAGTATCCGTTTCAGTCGGTTCGATTCCGAACATCTCTTTCAGCGGGCCATACCAGCCCCCAAGATACGTCAGATCGGACTCATCGACTAAGCCAGTGATGTAGGTCCCGACTAGCGTTCCACCGTTCTTCACATAAGCCTGAAGCTTAGTTGCCGTTTCTTCAGACACCATGTAAAGCATTGGGATCAGAAGAATTTTATAATGCTCCAAATCATCTTCTTTTGACAGAATATCTACCGCAATGTTTTGTTCCCAGAAAGCCTGATAGTGTTTCTGCAGGGTTACTCCGTAATGCTTCGTCTTAAGTCCGAAGCCTTGAGCATCTTTCAGCGCCCAGTCACTTTCCACATCATACAGAATACCGACATCTGCTTTGCGCTGGTATCCGACGACATGCTCCGACAAAGTTTCCATTGCCTGACCGAGCTGTGCCACTTCCTTAAAGACCCTGTTTTCGCTGGACCGGTCGTGATCGACGACAGCTCCGTGGAACTTTTCCGATGACCCGCGGGACTTGCGCCACTGGAAGTACAGGATGCTGTCTGACCCATGTGCGAGCATCTGCATGGAAGACAGAAAATGCATGCCTGGACGTTTAGCTTTGTTCACATCATGCCAGTTGACCAGGCTTGGTGTCGATTCCATAAGCAGGAACGGCTGATGCTTCATATTGTAGAAGTGATCATTTAAGAAGGCGACACGTGAGGCCAACGTCGGTGTATCTTCCTGATCATTATGCCAGGCCGGGTAGGCGTCCCAACTGATGACGTCCACTTCCTTGGCAAATTGACTGTAATCAAGTGCAGTAAACGGCACAAACTCCGGATTGTCCGACATGAAGTTTGTCGTTATTGGGACGTCTGGTGTCCGTTCTCTCAATGGAACGATTTCATTTTTATAAAAGTCGATCGTCTGATAAGAGACAAAGCGACGCCAGTCCAGATTCATGCCGTGAACAGCACTTTCCCCAATCGGTGAAGGTGACTCGATCTGATCCCATTCTGTAATCGTATGGCTCCAGAACGGCCCCCACCACGCGTGATTCAACTTATCCAAATCGTTGTCATACTTATTTTTGAGCCAGTCCCGGAAATTCTCCTGACACAGTTCACAGTGACATTCTCCACCGAATTCATTGGAAATGTGCCACATCAGCAAAGCAGGGTGATCCCCATATCGCTCCGCCAGCAGGGTATTCATTTCCTGCGTTTTTCTTCTATAATAAGGTGAAGAGAAGCAGTGATTGTGCCGTGACCCATGGAGCTGCTTGCGTCTGAGCGAATCGACACGCAGCACTTCAGGATGATTCTTTGACATCCATGCCGGCCTTGCCCCACTCGGAGTGGCCAGAATAAAGCGACCATCGATCGATGCGATCCGTTCAATGACTTGATCGAGCCACTCGAAATGATATACGCCTTCTTCTGGCTCCAGCGCCGCCCAGGCAAATATGCCAATCGAGAATGTATTGGTGTGTGCCTTTTTCATCAGCCTGACGTCTTCTTCAAGGATATCCGGATATGCCAGCCACTGGTCCGGGTTATAGTCTCCGCCATGAAGCAGGCGCTTGTCATCAGTTACTCTTATTCTATCCACTTGTTATTCCTCTCTTCCCACTACTTATTGTAATATGTTTTCAGTTCATTGATCAGATCATCCGCTACATTCATCAGATAACCCGCTTGTCGTCGGTCTCTCATTTCATCTTTCAGGCAGGCAAGGTGGTCGAGATGATGCTTGTCCAGCAGTTCGCAGTCCTTGTCACTCAAATACTCATTGAGATTTCGAGATTTAAGATAGGTTGGAATGTCCATCCTCCAGGTACTGGACTGCGTCGGATAATGAAGGAGCAGTTCTTCTGCCCGGACGATGCCTTCTGGGGTAAAGTTCCCGATGAAGCGAATGTTGAATCCGCTGTCCTCGATTCGGTCAAAGACTTCCCAGATGGCACAGGTCCACTCTTCTTTTGTACAGATCATCGGTATCGAAGGCACCTCATCCAGAATGCGGGTAAACAGCTCGGGATCATCTACGACATAAACGATGCCGGTTTCGTGAGCCGGATAAACCGCCGTCAGCTTGATCACTTCTCTCAATGGAACAGTCAGCACACTTCTCGAATGTACTGCTGCTTCCCACATTGGATGATACCCGGTCTGAGTCTCGGCAAAGAGATTGGCCACCGTAACAGAATCAGAAATATCTTCTCTGAACAAGTTGAACTCCTTCAACAGCTTGTCTTCATTTTTTCTGTTTTCAGGCAGACGGATCGGTTCGATGGCGTGCAGGCGTTTAGTTTCCGCCAGAACATGCAGCCACAGTTTTCCTAATGGACTGGAAGGCTGAAAAGCATCAGCGTCCAATGTGATGATCTGACTGAAAACAGATAGGCGGATCGGTCGACTCGGAAGCAGACGGATGCCTTCGGATAAGTACAGCACATGCTGTTCAAACTGATGGCTCGACTCCTCTATCATATCGTGGATCCATCTTACATCTCGGCTATGGGTGCGCAAATAAGCCAGCCAGTCTTTCAGGAGGGAAAATTCCTTTTCCAGCGTTTTAAGATACAGCGAGCGTTCTTCTTTAGTAGATAATGTCAGCAGCTTTTCGTCAAAATAAGCCTCCAACAACTGTGTAAGATCAATTCCATTGAATGGCGGGCTATCCAGTTTCCTGTTGAAGGCTTCAAGGTCAACTCGGCCTTTGATTTTAAGTGAATCAATGGATACTTGAAAAAAATGAGCAATGGACTCCAGCTCTATAAGAGAAAATCCATCCAACTTAACGTGTCCTTTGATTCTACGATGCGTAAGCAGTTCATCTCTTAACAGCTTGAACAGTTTATCCATTCCAGGCTGAGATTCAAAAAACTGAATCGCTTCATTCAAGTCAGTCATTTTCAGACGTAACTCCTTTCCTGCGGGTGATTTCCCTTACATCTTACCACTAAACCACCCTGTTCTGCATTTTTTTAACAAATTGTGACAACACTCTCATTTTTTTCATTTTTAACATGCATTTAACCCTTCACCAATCTCCGGCTTGTGATAAGATACTTGTAATGACGCATTTTTTATAAAAATCGCATAAGATTAGCATTTTAAAAGACATGTCTATTAAAGACAGCACAATGTCCCAAATGAAATTTTGAGAAAAAGGAGCTTTTAATTAGTGAATAAAAAACGTGTAATGCTATGGCGTGCAGCCTGCGCAGTGGTTCTTGTACTTGGTATACTTTTACCAGCCACTTCAGCCTTGGCTCATGACCGTCATCACTCTGACGAGTACATAGATATTATCGTCAGGTACAGCGGCGAGGTTCCAGCAGAAGAAGACCTCGACCCGGAATTCAAAAATGTACGTACAATGACACTACTTCCTGTTCAGACGATGTCCGTCCCAGCTTCTTCAATCAAGGACATCAGCCAGATGGAGAATGTCGAACGTATCACCTATGATCAGGAGATGCACACAACCAGCACCAGTCACAGTTACCCCGTTCAGGCCGACGATTGGAATCAGGACATGATCGGTACATTCAATGCCTGGGAAGAAGGCATCACAGGCGAATCAGTCCGTGTTGCAGTTTTGGACACTGGTTTCTATGAGCACGGTGATATTGAGTACGCCGGTGGGTACAGTATATTTGAAGATGACACAGAAAACCCTGACTACTGGACGAACGATCACGACGGTCACGGTACACATGTCGCCAGCATCATTGGTGCCAACCAGGGGTCGCGTGCTCAAGGCGTGGCACCTGGAGTAAACCTTTATGGTGTAAAAGTATATCACCAGAAAGACGGAGACAAGACTAATGCAAGTAACCTACTAGCCGGACTACAGTGGGCAATCAATGAAAATATGGACATTATCAGTATCAGTTCAGGCTATGGTAACAAAAATCAAGACATCCATGACTTGATTCAACTGGCCGAACAGCAGGGGATCCTTCTGGTTGCAGCCAGCGGAAATATCTCAGAAAATAAGAATATTATTGATTATCCGGCAGCTCATCCTGAAGTGATCGCTGTGGCTAACGTCGATCAGAATGGTTATCGGGCAAGCGACTCAATGATTTCAGCAAAAAACGAACTGGCTGCTCCTGGTCTACAAATATTAGGTTTAGGCATCGATGGACCGGATAGTTTCAGAACAATGTCCGGCACGTCCCAAGCTACTCCTCACGTCGCAGGAATTGCTGCACTACTGATGCAGAAATATCCAGAGGAATCAGCTGCTCAAATAAGAGCACGGATGGCTGAAAAAGCTAGAGACCTTGGTGAGGAAGGTCGAGATCCGATTTATGGATACGGACTCGTTCATTACCTTCCTGAACAGATGGAAGAGCCCGAGCCCGAAGAAGACGTCGAAGAGGGCCCTACTGAAGAAGATGAAACGGAATCTGACTCCGATGACGACACTGAAACAAAAGACGACATGACTGATGAAGATACTGATGAAAACGGTAATGGAGAAGAACAGGATCCGGAAGAAATAGACGATACTGAATCCCCTCAGGATGACCTGGAAGACGATTCGTCCCCTGAAAAAGAGCCATCCGAGGATCAGGATTCAGAAGATAGTCAGGACGACGTATCAGATGCTGATGAAGAAGACGAAGCTGAAGAAGAAGAGCCTCTTCAGAGTACGGTATGGATCCGCCCTTCAGACACGAACGGGATGGCCGTCATCGATGACGAAGACCTAGAAGCTGTCGCAGACAATGGCCTGCTGGCAATCTCCTTTGACTCGTCACTGGAATATATTGAGCGAGTCAATCTTACTCCAGAACAAGTTGAATCGATCAGAAGCCGAAATATTACACTACTGATTGCACGTATCGATATGGAATGGGTCATTCCGGCAGCTAACCTGACTGAAGGAGAGGCTTTCCTGTCTTTCGAAACAGTTCAGGAGCCTCTGGACTACATTGAGACTTCTCACAGCGATCTGATCGACTTCTCAATTGAACAGAATGACCAGATGATTACATCTTTCCCTGAACAGATGACTTACCGCTTCTTTACAGAACAGGCTGAAGCCAATCAGCACCAGTTATACGAGTGGAACACGGCTCAGGAAGAATGGATTCTGCTGGGAGACACCTATACTAACAGCGCGGTAGTCGGTGAAACAGCTTCAGTTGCGACTATGGCTGTCTTTGATCCGATAGAACTCGAAGCTGCCATTTTAAGCAGTGAAGAACCTGAAGATGAACCGGAAGAAATAGAAGAAGAAACCGAGGAACCTGAAGAAGAATCGGAAGAAGATGAAACTGAAGAATCGACACGTGCTTCATTCGGTGACGGAGACAGCGAACTCCCAGTGGTACTGGTTGGAGGCCTCGTTATCCTGACTTCAGTTGGTGGAGGATTCTACTTCTTTGGAGGTAAACCTAAGCAGTAGAACGGCCATTAGCTGATCGATATAATGTAATATCTGAACAAAAAAGGATCACCCGACGTTGGGCGATCCTTTTTCTATTTATTTAAATGAATACGACCGTCTTCTCCCTGACTTGTTTCTAAGCTTGTAAATAATCGGGTTCAGAATAGCCAACAGGACAACGCCCAGGAACATGTAGAACGTCAGTGAATCCCCTTCTAAAGTAAAGTCTTCAAGGAAGGTATTTTCAACAATCAGCAAAGCTGTAGCAATTGCCAGATGTGAAATGGAAATAGCCAGAACTGAAAAGAAAGTCACTACAGTGTCTCTGCCTTTTGGAACAAGAGAAAGAACTAAAAACAGCACTAATATAGCCAGGATAATGCCAAACACCAATCTAAATTCCGTGAATAATTCAAGATCCATTTTATAAACTCCTTTAATTCATATACTTACTATATTCTACAAGGCAACCTCAGAAAATACAATCTTTTTAAAATGAAATATCACTGTCTGATACTCAATTAATAAAACTGCCGTCCAAACAGCCAGCCTCCGATCATATCGGTGACTGAATAGTAGTTTTCCATACGGGACGGATCCACTTCCTGTTCATCGTCGGTCAAGTGCAGGGCTTCAAAAATGATGTGGTGTTCATTGTAAAAGCCGATGTCTTCGAACTGCTCGTCGACCAGCCGGTGCTCATGCCCGATCAGATAACTCGAGTCTTCAGACCAGTGAACCACACCGTCAAGCCGAAACGTATAAGCGTCATCTTCTCCATATGAAAAATAATGCTGACTGCCGTTTGAGCCTACATAGGTATAGGGGAAGTCGCGCGTCACTTCCTCATCTTCGTACATCTCAAGCTGAGTCAGATTCTCCCCTAAGCTCTCAGAACGTCTGTAGGCACTGGCGATCGCTGGATCTTCGTGTGTTTCCATACCAAAAATCGTTGCCCGGTCTCTTATCCCCGGATGAATGTAATTATTCTGATCAAGCCAGAAATTATGAGATCGGTGGCCCCATAAGCCGTAGATGAGAGCAGGTATCAGTAGACTGAAAAACACCAGATGACCGATTTTCTGCGCTCTCGTCTTCCGGTCGGTGTAGATCAGAATGAACAGGTAAACTCCTGCCAATATGATCATGGCAATTGCTATAGCCGGCAACGTAAACGTGTAAAACTGTTCAGCTGCCATCCATTGTCTAAACATAGGTCTCTCCTATTCTAATATCCTGTTTTAGTCACGCTGATTCGGGAAAATCCAGTTCGGATAAACTTCACTGATTGCTGTCATACGATAATCAGACAAATCGGCCAGCTCTCTCTGCTCTGTTTCAGGTAACAGAAGAACATCAAAAATAATATCAAAGTCGTTTGCGAAACCTAATGTCTCGAAGCGGTCATCTGTCAGCCTGAACTGCCAGCCGTGAACTTCCCGTTCGCCTTGGGTCCACTCTACAGTACCCCTGATCCGGAATGCATACTGGCCTTCGTCTCCGAAAGAAAAATAATGGGTATCGTCTCTGGATCCCAGATAATCGTAAATCATTGGCTGTACCCTAGCATCAGCTTCATATTTTTCCAGTGCATTCAATTGTCTGTAAAGAGACGGGCTCTGACGCTGGGCTCTTATGACCTGCCGATCCTCATCTGACCGAATCCCTAAGATATAGGTATATTCTCTGATTCCGGGGTGAATGTATTCATTCTGCTCCACCCAGAAGCTGTAGCGGAGATGACCGAAGACAAAATACAGCAGACTGAGTAAAAGGATACTGATCACACTTAAATTAGTCCCTTTCCTCAGCTTCTGACCCTTGGCTGTGTAAGAATAAATAAAAATATAGACAAACACAAGGACAGCCAGGCCGATTATGGTCCAAGGCATGATTAGTGAGTAGAAGCGTTCGGCTTCAATCCAGGATTCATACATAGGTTAGCTCCTTCTACTTCTCTTCCAGTAACAGCTGGTCGACCATCGGCAGATAAAGAACATCTCCTTCATTTAGGTCGATCACCGGCTTGTCTTCTTCGAACCTCTGTCTCTGCATTTCATTCATTTCATATATTTCCGGGGTAATCTGCCCTCGTTCAAGCAGCGACTGATTGTCTTCTGCGCTGATGACCCCGGCAGGATTCATACGTGAGTGCAGTTCAATAATGGCTACCTCATCATTCTCAGAAAGGAGATACAGTTCCGAAGCCCTGGGACCCGTAGCACTTTCTATCGTATACTTGCCCGGTGACAGGTGCGTTCCTACACTGTAGTGTCCGGATGTCAGTGTGATCTGCTCTTCACCGAGCCCGGTGTTCACCCAGTTGCTCCCGGTTTCACCAGAATAGTCTACATAAAGGATTGGATCATTCCCGCTTACCTCAACCGTGTAGCCTTCTCGCAAATCGACATAGGCCTGCATCACGCCAGTTTCATTCTGAAAATGCTGATCAAAAGCCACTGAATCAGCTTCGTCTCTAATCACGACATGTGCTGTGTGGATGATCCAGAATTCAGGCCTGAAATCGCTCGACTCACTTTGAATATAAACCCGACCTTCAGGCAAGTCTTCGCCTACACTATACTCCCCTTCGTTCAGTTCAAAAGAGCCTGCATCAGAAAAGTCCAGTGCGTCCTCTCTTAATCGGCTGCTCAGCGGATACCGTCTATAGATGCCTTCGAATGCCTCATCCACCTGGGCTGATTCGCTGTAGCGCTCAATCGCTTCCTCATCAGGTTCGATCGGCCCCCCATCATAATGCGGTGAGCGGAGACCCGTAAAGCCGGCACAGCCGGAAAGCAACATAAGTGCACCGCTCAGTCCAGTCAGCTTGACGGACAGTTTAAACCGGTTCAGTCTCATGCTCATGCCCCCTGTCGTAAGAATGAAGTTCCAGGCCGTAGAGATGAGAATAATATTCTCCCGTACCAAGTGGTCCCACTGTCAGGGCGCCGTCTTTCATCTGACGGATCATCTGATAAAGAGCCAGCTGTTCTTTTTCATTAAGGGTTTCAAGTGGAATGCACAGCATGCTGTTCCCCAGATGCATGGTTCCTTCAGGCAAAGCTACAGACTCTTCCAGCTTCTCAGCCTGCTTCTGTGTACACATGAGTTTGAAATAGTCGATTTTATCAACATGGTGGTCGAAGACAAAATGCAACTGCTTGTCTTTCAGGAAAAAGACTTTGTCTGCGTACTCGTCCAGATTGTCGAGCAAGTGGGAAGCGACCATGATGATCTTCCCTTCGCGTCTCAAGTCAATCAATATGTCTGAGACGAGCGACACGTTTTCCGGATCGAGTCCGTTCATGACCTCGTCCATGAACATGATCGGTGTATCGGCCGCCACCACCATGGCAAAGCAGAGTCGCTGGCGCATACCTAGAGAGTAGGTGCTGACTTTGCGGTCCACATAGTCTTCCATTTCCAGGCGTTTGATGATCGCCTGAACCTGATCGCGCTTGCCTGACCACATATCCGCATACATCTGGATATGCTCCGTGCCCGAAAAGTTTTCATGCAGATCAGCCTGATTCGGGAAAAAGGTGATCAGCTTATGTAGAGCCAGAACATCCTTGTCCTTGGCCGAGTAGGCTGTCCCATCCACTTCGATCGCCCCGGATCTGACCGGAATAAAGCGCATGATCGCATTGAACAGAGTCGTTTTCCCGGTTCCGTTGGGCGCTACAAGCCCGATGATCTGCCCATTGTTCAATGTAAACGAGATGTTTTCCAGTACAACACGATCGCCGTAAGCAACGGTCATATCGGTGATAGTTAATGTCATTTAGTTTCTCTCCTTTTTAATCCAAGCGACTGAGTCGGAATGAGGCTGAACAGGTAGTGAAATGCCCCTTCAAGAGCAAGCCAGATCACCAGGGCAATCAGCGGCAGGCGCCAGAATTCGATGCCTGGAAGCTGGAACTGTCTGGCCATCTGTCCGGACAAAACGCCTACGCTGTTCGTGTAGAATGACGGCTGCCAGCCTGTAAGTGGCGGGAAGACCTGCCATAACGTATACGACAAGACCAGCCCGGCTGTGATGAACAAGGTCAGGTAGACATTTCGGATCATCCAGCTCAGTCCGGTGATGATCAGCAGAAACAGGAAACTGACGATCATGCCCATTCCGATCAGAAGGAGGCTGTACTGCCAGAGTGGGATGTATCTGACGGTCTGATTCATATAGATTTCAGTCGGATAATTCAAGCTGCCGGACGTTTCAAAGAACAGTGAAATGAGATAACTGGCCGCCAGCCCACCCAGAGCCACGACCCAAGTCAGGAACCACAGCATCCCGCTTCTAACCCGCCACTGAGCTTTAACAGGAACAGGCAGTCCCTGGGTCACACTGTAATTCTTCACTTGATCTTTCGTAAAATGATCCCCAGCGAGCAAAGCGATTGCAATGAACACGATGACCGTCACGAACAGTTCAACCTGCTGCTGAAGAATCTGAGACGACGCATACGGGTTCCATTCGATATCAAGGTTGTTGTCTTCAAGTGCATTGAAAAACGCGATCTGCTGCTCCACTTCTTCTATCGAAGGCAGATAGATGTCTTGAAGAAGATCATACGATTCAAAATCAGTTTCTTCATGAAGATAGAGATTATTTTCAGCCATTTCCCGGCCATTATTTAAATAATCCGACACCACCTCTTCCAGCCCCTCTACAGTATTCCCTTCACGTTGAGTCATGATGTAGCGGTTCAGTCCGATCAGGATCGAATTGCGCCCCAGTCTCTGCTGGACTTCCTGACCTACTTCCCCTTCAAAGTGTGCGTCCGGAATCATTCGGAAAATCTGATGCGCATCACTGTATTCTGCACGCAGCTGCATCTCAGGCAACGTCACATTCTGCTGTCTGTAAAGCAAGGAAAAGGACCCAAGAAAGACAAAGAATCCAATCAGCAGCAGGCGTGTCTTCCAGTCTCGAAGCATCAGCCGGCTGTTCCATTTAATTAATGTTTTCATCTGTATACAACGCCTCCTATCCTAAGAATGTCTGTCTAGTAATGAGTTTCGATGCCAAGTAGTTCAGCCCTTCAATTATCAATAAGGTGACAAGCAGGACAATGATACCTCTAGAATACGGAACAGGTTCCTGGACAATTGCGTCGATCATGCCTGTTGCGGCACCTCCCACCTGATAGTAGGTCTGAGGATACCAGCTTATATTAAGGCCCAGCAGTTCTGTCGTCTCTTCCCCGTAATAAAGAAAAGGAAATAACAATGCAAAGGATGTAGCAATTAGAACGACGACATCCTGCTTGATAATCAAGCTGACCAGCGTATTCAGACGTGTAAAGCCGTAGAGAAGCAGAGCCAGAAGCGGCAGTGCCCGGATAAAGAATGTTGAAAGATCAATAACAGACCAGATGGAGGCATGGAACGGTTCGCCTTCAGGTGCGGCTTCAAAAGCACCAGCAGGAAGCGATCCAAAACCAAAGCCGTACTGAATGCCATTGACGAGATAGAAAATCCCGGTTATGGCCGCAAAGAACAGCATAACAAAGCCCAAAGCAGCCAGAGACTGGACCATCAGATAGGTAAACCAGTTCTTGGATACTCCGAGTTTTTGAGTGGTCAGCTTTCTGTCTTTTGTCACCACATCACTGATCATGAACAGCAGCAGGAAAATAAGTATGTATGGGCCCCATCCGATCAGGAACAGATGCATCTGCTGCAGACTCGTTCGTTCGTGGATATGGTGAAAACTGAGTGGCTCGACTTCATTAACGTAGACTTGATTTTTCATCGACTGAAACTCCCGTTCCTGAGCATAGCCCAGTATAGGAAGATTGAATCCTTCATCTTCCATAACGCTTCCCGGATCACCCTGAGGTCTGTAGTTAATCGTCAGGTAGCGTCTGGCATCCCCAGTCCGGATCGCTGTCAGCAGTTCACGCTGATTCACGTACTCGTTTCTAGCTTGCTGATAGGCGCTCGTCCCAGTAAAAAAGGATGGCAGGGTCTGACCCGTTTCTAGACGGTCTTCAAAGGTCTGCTGATTTGAGACGATAGACCGCTCGAGCTGAGCAACATCGACATCAAAATCTTCCGTTAGATTAGGCAGGATGAGAAGGCTATGTACCAGCACGACGCCTAAACTGAGAACCATAACCAGCCTGTTCTTCTTATTTCTCCACATATATTTCAAAGTTTCTTCTATAATCTGCTTGTACATTCTACCGATCCTTTATCTATGTATTTGTACTATTTAAATCATTCTATCATAGAAAACTAAGAAAAAAAGACGTTTTATCATTTTTTTCTAATCCGGATCATTCTTCATACTTTCTTCATAATATGAGCCCTTATATTGGCTCCGATATGACTGTTATTCACTTGAATCATTAATATAGAGTCGTTCATATATCAAGAACCAGTACTAAACTCACTCGGTATATTTCACTCGTAATATTCTGAATAAACTACATTATGGCACTTTAGAATACAGTTCAGCTTACCAGTTGAGTCGTAAACTAAAGTAATTTTGCTCACGGTCTAGTTTATCAGTACGATTCATCATTAGACTCCATAAATTTGTATTCATAACGCAGTTTAAATAGACATTTATCCCTATACTTCACTTACCATTGTAGACAAGGGGCTCGAAAAAGTTTCCGAGAAAATTTTCCTCCTCTTCTCTTTTAGTCCTGTTCTTTATAATGAAAAAACTCCCCGATCAGAGGAGTTTTCACACAATCAATTAATTTTCAATTGTCAGTGCGTATTCGTCGTTCAGCATGTAGGGTCTGTAATACGCAAGTGTACCAGCCATCGGCAGCACGTCTTCTGGCAGCTTGGTACCCAGCTCGTCACTCAGGTAGGCTCTCCTGCTTTCGATTCGTTTCCACATATCCGGATAATCCGCCCGTATGGCCTGCTTCAAATCATCATCTGCTAGAAGGACCGTACTTTCAGCTGAAACCCCGTTATGGCCAGTCTGAGAAGGGATGAAATCGACTTGAAACAGCATCCCCGACTGAACGACTGCTTCTGATCCTGTGTAAAATGGCGAAGACAGCCATTCTTCATCTGCCGTCAGATGACCCGGGCAAAGATGCCAGCCGTATGTGTCCTGCGGATAAAATGTATTGAAGGCATCATAAAAGTCTCCACCGCGCACACCTATTTTCAGATTCGTCAGCCAGTAATGATACGCTTCAAAATAAGGCATGACGACCTCTTCTAAGTATCCTTCATCTACTCCAGCAAGTTCTTCTTCATTTGTCACGGCATAGCCTGACCTGCTCGACAACCCGCCTTTATAAGAAACCGTCAGGGCCACTTTGTCTCCTTTGACGAGTCTGTTATCAGTCGGGTAAAGATTCCCTTTTATAAATCGGTCACCGAATGCACAGATCGTGACCACATTGTTGTACTGACCATCTCTGTTGAGACGGTTCCCAATTTCCAGTTCGCTCACTCCGACAGTAAGGCTATTCATTGCATCCAGCAGCGCATCTGATGCCAGAGCTACTCCGTATTCGTAATGTGCCGCTTCATTAGCATTGATGGTCACTCGTGCGCCATTTTCCGGACCAATCAGAAGTGCTGTCGCATTGACAAGCTTGTCTTTTCCGGCAACCGTCTCCAGGGCACTAACGATAAATTGCGGGATATCGAACTGACGAGTCATCCCCGGAATCAGCTTCCAGCCGACAAGGCCGACCTGACTGGACGTATCTATATCTGTCTCTTGAAGAACAGCTGTTAAATCATCCAGCTCTCCCATTGGCTGATTCGGCAGTGAGAAAAGCGCACACTTTCTTCCGACAGCTTTTAAGCGCGCATGCGGCGCTTTATTGATATTCTCATTACCCAGTATAAGTGTCGCCGAACCATCCTGGTTTAAAACCAGCAGCGCTTCTTCAAATCTCGGAATGAACCCGACCAGATACTCAAAACTACTGCCATGTTCCTTGTCGGCATAGATAACTAATGAAGACAGTCCATTGTCTTTCATGCGTTCAAGTACTTTGTTCAACCTTTCCTGAATAGTCTCATCCGTCAGCATGACCTTGCTTCTGATGTTGTCCATTTCAGGCTTCTTAACTTTTTTGACTACAACTGCCACTGTCATTCCCATCCTTTTCCATCATATCATTCAGTCAGGCTACACAAAACGCCTGTCTCTTCTATCCCTGTCAATCATATCACAGGGAATGGAATCCGGCATGTCGGGTAAGTGTTTTCTCATTTGAGACCTCTAGTCAGCCATTCTAGGATAACGTCTGATCAGCCAGGTATCGCAGGCACTATGTTCCGTCCCGTTAAGTGGAGCCTCCAGCTTTTCAAATCCATATTTACTGTAGAGATGGTTGGCATCTGACAATGAGGCAAACGTTTCAATGTAAAGTGCATTATAGTGAAGCGTACCAAAATCCATAGCCTTCTTGATCAGCTGATGAGCGTAGCCATTGCCACGCTCCCCTTTAATAATGTAGAGTTTCTGAATCTCTCCAACTTTCTCTTTCTCGTCAAATGGACCGACCCCGATTCCACCGATCACTGTTCCGTCTTTTTCCAGCACCCAGTACTGTCTGTCCGGTTTCTGATAATAGTCGTACAGTTCGAACAAGTACGGGTCGTAGTATGCTGTTCCCGGCATCTTGAGTCCTTCTTCTTCAAGGGACCGCTGAACGATCTGACCGATGATGTCATTATCTCTTTCTTCAATTTCCCTAAGTAAAAGCATGTGTTCTCCCCCCCGTTATTACTTCCCCTATAGCTCATGTGACCTAATAATTAATAACGTCAATATAGATTTTCATCTCATTATTATTTTTCTTATCCTATCATACTTTTTCCGGAGGATATAAGTTCTTATTAAAATGCACACTGTTATCTTATTATATCCATTAAATGATACTATTCAATTAGGATAAAAAACGCCCACATTGAGCACTAACATACGAAAGGATGTTAAAGCATGACTCAATCATTCGATGTCGTCGTCATAGGCAGCGGTGTAGCCGGAAAGAGTATTGCTTCAGGTCTGGCAGCTGCTGGTAGAACATTTGCCATTATTGAAGAAGATTTATGGGGCGGAACCTGGCCGAATCTTATGGCTTTCAAGAAGACCTTTACTGATCCGGTACCAGAACAAAGTAAAAAAAGTCTGGAATCAGCTGGAGTGACAACTATCACGGGATCAGCCGAATTTATCGGTAAAAATACACTTCAGATTGAAGACACCGTCATTAAAGGAACTTAGTTTGTCATTGCGACGGGTGCCCGTCCTTTCCTTAAGGAGGGCATTCTTAATTAACTGAAAAGCATATACAAAATGTGACACCCCGCTACCCCCATGAGTATATGATTACAGGTTTACCCCACCCCTTTGCTATACTGAATGAATAGAGAAGTAGGAGGAAGTAATATGATACGTTTCGAAGAGGTGTATAAATTTTATAATGACACCGCTGTGGTCGAGGACTTTTCGCTGGAAATTAATGAAGGTGAGTTCTTTGTCCTGATCGGCCCCAGCGGAAGTGGAAAGACGACAACACTTAAAATGATTAATCAGCTGATCCACTTAACTGAAGGGACGATCCTGATCGACGACAAGCGTATCAGTGACTATGATCTGCAGGAACTGCGCTGGAATATCGGCTATGTGCTGCAGCAGATTGCCCTGTTTCCCAATATGACAGTAGAACAGAACATCACTACCGTTCCGGAAATGAAAAAGTGGTCTAAGGAAGACATGAAAAACCGTGTAACTGAACTGCTGGATACGGTAGGTCTGGACCCTGACAAATACCGGAACCGCCAAGTCTCTGAATTGTCAGGCGGTGAGCAGCAGAGAATCGGAGTCATCCGGGCTCTGGCAGCTGATCCAGACATCATTTTAATGGATGAGCCGTTCAGCGCTCTGGATCCTATCAGCCGAAGCCGTCTGCAGAAAGACGTGGTCGAGCTTCAGCACAAACTGAAGAAGACAGTAGTCTTTGTGACGCATGACATGCAGGAAGCCATCAATCTGGGCGACCGTATCTGTGTGATGAATCAGGGCAGGATCGAACAGGTCGGTACTGCCGAAGAGATACTGAAGCACCCGGCCAATGACTTTGTCAGAGAATTCCTGCAGACTGGTCTGCCGCATTACCAGGAAGAAAAGACTGTCCAGCATTTAATCGACAACGACTACATCACCAGAACCTCAGATGCACCAAGTACGGCGTCGATCGACGCAGATGCGCCAGTTAACGACTTGCTTTTATTGATGGCAGACCATTCAATTGTCAAGGTGACCCATGCCGATCAGGAAGACTGCATGGTTACACGTGACCACCTGGTTCATTACCTGGCCAGCCAAGTCAACGCTGATAAGGAGGCCTCTGCATCATGACAACTTTAATCGATACTTTCCAACAAAGAAGCAGTGACCTCGGAACGGCTCTCATCGAACACATGCAGCTGTCCTTTATGGCGTTGATCATTGCTGTACTGATCGCTGTTCCCTTGGGCATTTTTCTAATCGGATACAAGCGCATCGCTGAACCGATCATACAAATCACTGCTATTTTTCAGACTATCCCTTCACTAGCAGTCCTGGGTCTTCTGATTCCACTAGTCGGTATAGGAACAGTGCCTGCGGTAATGGCTCTTATAATCTATGCCCTGCTTCCGATACTTAGAAACACCTACACCGGACTTGAGGGAGTAGACCCGTCTCTTAACGAAGCCGCTGATGCTATGGGAATGAGCCGCTGGCGCAAACTGCGTAAAGTACAGCTTCCACTGGCTATGCCTGTCATTATGGCGGGGATCAGAACAGCGATGGTTCTCATCATCGGAACTGCAACAGTTGCTGCTCTGATCGGTGCTGGCGGACTCGGTAATCTGATCCTTCTAGGAATTGACCGTGGTGACAACAACCTGATCCTGTTAGGTGCCGTCCCGGCGGCACTACTGGCTATTATTTTCGACCAGCTGCTGCGCTACTTCCAGAATGCGTCATTCAAAAAGACTGCGACCATTCTCGGTTCAGGTCTTCTTATGATCCTGCTTCTACTGGCGGCCCCCCTAGTCTTCGGAGAAGATGAGGATATCATCATTTCAGGAAAACAGGGAGTAGAGCCTGAAGTGCTGATGAATATCTACAAACTGCTGATCGAAGACCAGAGCGATATAACTGCTGCTGTGGAACCAAACTTCGGTCAGACCAACTTTGTTTTCAATGCGTTAAGGTCAGGTGAAATCGATATTTATACAGAATTCACCGGGACAGTCCTGACGACTTTCTTCGACATCGTTCCTGAACCTGGTACAAGCGAAGAAGAAGTCTTTACTGAAGCTAGAGATCTGATATCAGAAGAATATAATATGACACTGCTGGATCCAATGGCGTTCAATAACACGTATGCTCTGGCTGTCACTTCCGAATTTGCTGAAGAACATGATGTGGTGACTATTTCGGACCTTGCCAATGTCACTGACGAAGTTGATGCCGGATTTACACTGGAATTCAATGACCGCACAGACGGCTACCCTGGTATCCAGGACATGTATGGCATCACGTTTGGGAATGTAACAACTATGGATGCCCAGCTGAGGTACACGGCTATCGAAAGAGGCGACATCAATCTGATCGATGCCTACAGTACCGATGCCGAAATCGATGAATATAATCTGGTCGTGCTTGAAGATGACCAGGGATTATTCCCTCCTTACCAAGGCGCGCCACTGATGCTTGACGCCTTGCTGGATGAGTACCCGGAAATCGAAGAGATTCTGTCTGTTCTTGACGGCCTGATCGACGATGATCAGATGCGAGGAATGAACTACGAAGTAGCCTTTGAAAGTCGATCAGCTGAAGATATCGCACGTGACTTCCTGATTGAACAGGGTCTGCTTGAAGAATAAATTCTTTCAGAAAAACAATTATATGATCAAAGTCCAGCTGTTTTTTACGGCTGGGCTTTTTCACTTTTTAAACCTCTATCGGTTTGATCAATGTTCGGGTTTTACCCTAATAAAACGATGCGAAACAGTGAATATTCGTGTTTTTCTCCTCTACAACTGAACGTTCTGAGCTTTACCTATTGATAACATAATTAATTTTTGATTAGATTTAAATACTTTATGCGAATAAATAAAATTGATCGACCCTCTTTATCCCTATCACAATAGCTTTTGAAACGGCTATCACGATATTTTAAATCCTATCTATTAATGAGAAGTTACTCATTGTAAAAAATGCCTGAAAATACCATTTGATAAGCTTCCACCATTTTGATACACTAATCCTTAAAATTATCAGACCGAACAGCCAAATCTTAAGGAGGATTTTCATTTATGTCACAATGGGAAACGAAATTTGCTAAAAAAGGCTTCACTTTTGATGATGTACTATTAATGCCACAGGAAAGTCATGTTTTACCGAACGATGTTGATCTGAGTATCAGTCTAACCGATAAAGTCAAATTGTCGATCCCCGTATTGAGTGCCAGCATGGACACTGTGACTGACTCCCGAATGGCGATTGCCATGTCACGTCAAGGCGGACTGGGTATTATCCATAAGAACATGTCTATCGAAGACCAGGCGATGGAAGTCCGTAAAGTTAAACGTTCTGAAAACGGCGTGATCATTGATCCGTTCTACCTGACACCGGACCACCTGATTTCTGACGCTGAAGAACTGATGTCCCGCTACCGTATCAGTGGTGTGCCTTTAGTCAATTCTATGGAGGACCGTGTACTTGTCGGTATCCTGACAAACCGCGATCTGCGCTTCCTGACTGACTATACTCAAGCAATCAGCACAGCAATGACTAAAGATGACATGGTCACTGCACCAGTGGGTACGTCTTTAGAAGACGCCGAGAAAATTCTTCAGAGACACAAGATCGAAAAACTGCCGATCGTTGACGAAAATAACCGTTTAAGTGGACTGATTACAATCAAGGACATTGAAAAAGTCGTTGAATTTCCTAATGCTGCGAAAGATTCACATGGCCGACTACTTGTTGGGGCAGCCATTGGTGTAACCAGCGACTCATTCGAACGGGCTCAGGCACTTGTAGAAGCAGGAGTTGACGTGATCGTTATAGATACAGCTCACGGACACAGTGCAGGTGTGATCCGAAAAATCAAGGAACTGCGTGAAGAGTTCCTTGATGTTGCACTGATTGCAGGAAACGTCGCAACTGCAGAAGGCACACGTGCTCTATTTGAAACTGGCGTAGACGTCGTTAAAGTAGGAATCGGTCCCGGATCGATCTGTACGACTCGTGTCGTTGCTGGTGTCGGTGTCCCTCAAATAACTGCTATCTACGATTCTGCTTCTGTGGCTAGAGAATTCGGCAAGCCGATTATCGCAGATGGTGGAATCAAGTACTCCGGCGATATCGTAAAAGCTCTCGCTGCCGGTGGACATGCCGTCATGCTGGGTAGCCTGCTTGCAGGAACAGACGAATCACCTGGTGAATTCGAAATCTTCCAGGGGCGCCGCTTCAAGACTTACCGTGGCATGGGAAGCCTGGGCGCTATGAAGCAGGGTTCTAGTGACCGTTACTTCCAGGATTCTAAAAACGAAGCCAACAAGCTGGTTCCAGAAGGTATTGAAGGCCGAATCGAATACAAAGGAAGCCTGCAGGAAGTTATCTTCCAGATGCTAGGTGGACTGCGTTCTGGTATGGGCTATGCAGGAGCAAAAGACTTGAAAGCCTTGAGAGAAGACACTCAGTTTATTCAAATGAGTGGTGCCGGACTTCGCGAGTCTCACCCGCATGATGTTCAAATTACAAAAGAAGCACCGAACTATTCTGTACGCTAATTGATAAATTTTTTTAAGATAAGGGTGAATTAAGTGACCTCTACTATTGATACGACAACATTAGAAAAACTGATCGTTCTGGACTTCGGAAGCCAGTACAATCAGCTGATCACACGCCGTATAAGAGAATTCGGTGTCTACTCCGAACTGCTTCCGCACACAACAACTGCAGAAGAACTGAAAAATATGAATGTTAAAGGCATCATCTTCTCCGGTGGACCGATGAGTGTCTATGACGAGAATGCCTTCTCGATCGATCCAGAAATATTCGAACTGGGCATTCCGATTCTGGGTATCTGTTACGGTATGCAGTTGATGACCTATATGCTTGGCGGAGAAGTCAGCCCAAGCAAAAACCGTGAATACGGAAAAGCTGAAATCAGTGTGCAGGACCGCACAGCCGCTCTATTTACAACACTAGAGGAAGAAGAAAATGTCTGGATGAGCCACGGGGATTATGTGACTAAAAGTCCGGAAGGCTTCACTGTCACAGCTTCAAACGACCACTGCCCGATCAGTGCCATCCAGAACCTGGACAAGAACTTCCACGCCGTACAGTTCCACCCGGAAGTCCGTCATACAGAAAACGGCAATGAAATCTTGCGCAACTTTGCCTTTGGCGTCTGTGAATGCTCAGGCAACTGGACTATGCAGAACTTCATCGACATGGAAGTTGATAAAATCAGAGAACTCGTTGGCGACAGAAAAGTCCTCCTTGGTTTATCCGGCGGTGTCGATTCAAGTGTTGTCGGCGTGCTTCTGAATAAAGCCATCGGAGACCAGCTGACTTGTATCTTTGTCGACCACGGCCTACTTCGTAAAGATGAAGGCGATCAGGTCATGGCCAGCCTCGAAGGTAAATTCGGACTGAACGTGATCCGCGTCGATGCAAAAGACCGCTTCTTAAGCAAACTGAACGGCGTATCAGATCCTGAACAGAAACGTAAGATCATCGGAAACGAATTCGTTTATGTCTTCAACGACGAAGCAGCAAAACTCGACGGCATCGACTTCCTGGCTCAAGGAACCTTGTATACCGATGTAATCGAGAGTGGAACAGCCACAGCTCAGACCATCAAATCTCACCACAACGTTGGCGGACTTCCTGATGACATGACCTTTGAGCTGATCGAACCGTTGAATACCCTATTTAAAGACGAAGTCCGCGAACTGGGACTTGAACTGAACATGCCCGAGTCCCTAGTCTGGCGTCAGCCATTCCCTGGACCCGGTCTGGGTATCCGAGTGATCGGTGAAATCACTGAAGAAAAACTTGAAATCGTCCGAGAAAGTGACGCTATTTTAAGAGAAGAAATCAAAAAAGCTGGCCTTGACCGCGACATCTGGCAATACTTCACGGTCCTGCCTGGCTTCAAGAGTGTCGGTGTCATGGGAGACGGCCGCACATATGACTATACAATCGGCATCCGTGCCGTTACTTCCATTGACGGTATGACCGCAGACTTCGCCCGCATCCCGTGGGACGTCCTGCAAAAAATCTCTGTCAGAATCGTCAACGAAGTCAAGCACGTCAACCGTATCGTGTATGATGTAACGAGTAAGCCACCTTCAACTGTTGAGTGGGAGTAATACTTAATAACGAATTTAGTATTAAGGTTCTCATTTTAAGAGTTATTCTAAAATGCCCCCATTTTGTAATAGTCTACAAAATGGGGGCATTATATTAATTGATGAGTAGTTTCAAAAATATACAGAGGTAAGGACTTTCCCATAGAAATCAGACATAGCTCGTTAAATTTATGGATCTTTCTAGCGCTATTTATTTTTGGTCTCGTTCTTCATACATTGGAGGTATCATTTTTCCTGGTTACTCTTCCAATCGCTATTATCTTTTATGTCATTATCTACAATACGGTTAGGCTGATCAGAATAGAAAAAGCAAGCACCACTTCCAGACAATAATTATAAAAGGCATGCCATGGAAAATAAAATTCCGGCATGCCTTTCTCATGTTCTTTTTCATGTATCTAAGCTCGGTCATATTAATCCGCCGGCCAGTGATCTCCGGTCTCATAATCCAGTTCGATGCCATCCTGCTGGTTGGGGACGAACACGTTGAATGTCAGAGTTTCTCCGTCATCGTCTACAGAGAAACCTTCCATGATAATGCCGTGGGCAAGAAGATTGTCTCCTTCAAATAATGGCGTGATCCGGTAGCGGACCTGCATCTCTGTTTCTTCGACCACATTGGCGACGAAGTTTTCAAATGGCAGCATCCCCTCGGCGTTAAACTGACGTGTCCCGGTCATAAGGTTCTCACGCCCATCATACCCAGTCATCTGGTGCCCGATTAAATGGCTGCGGTTATATAACCAGTTTCCTGACACAATCTCGTAGTTCCCCTGATTCCATCCAGTTGGTTCGATATGTCCGATTGATCCGCGCTGTTCTGCCGGCATCAAGTCGATATCAAGCAGTGCTTCCGCTACGCCGACGCGGCCAAGTTCATCCAGGTCGGCATACGTATGAAAGGGTTCACTGACTTCCAGTTCTTCATTAGTGAAGAATGGAATATTGTCATTCACTTCTAAGTATAGTGAGTCGATGGGTAAGTCATCCGGTCCCGGAATATCCGCTTCTGCTATTCCGCTAACAGTGCCTGAACTGCTTTCCGTCAGCCCTAAGGCGTCTTCCAGAAGGTCACACCCACTCAAAAATAATGCCGAGCTAATCAGCCCGACCGCTGTAACTTTTTTCAACATGTAATCAAAACACCCTTTATTCCTCCGAGCAGCTTTACTTATTACTAGCTACTCTATTTTTTATAACACATATGCCAGAATTGAACCGATTGCCAGGAGAACCAGAATGACTTTCAGATATTTGTGTGTTATTTCCTGTACTTCTACTCGGTCAGCAAGCAAGTCCTTCATTGTTTTATTCATCAGGCCACACCTTTCCTACTGACAGCTTATCAAATCAAGCTCCCGTGTACCAGGTCAGAATGCCTAAAACGGCAAAGAGGATTGGTATAATCTGTATAAACAAAGCAACAAGTGCAGCCATAGGTACCCAGCGTTCCGTTTCGTAAGTCTGTGTATAATTCAGTATGTAAAGCGCAAACCCTATTCCCAGAACAGGAACAAGGTACGCCAGCATAATGAACATAGGCAGTTTACGTGAATCAAAAGATTCGATCTCATTTGTGTTCATCTGTTTGAGCTCCCTAAATTCGTAATGGTAATTCATGTCTATTTCCGGTTGATCCTCTTTCTTCTGATATAGAAAATATACAGATAAAAGAGCCCCAACATGGCTATATAGACAAGTCTCAAGTTAACTAAAGTCTGGTTGAAAGCTAATTCATAGGCGAAATTGTAAAGCAGTAAGAAAAGTATAAAAGAAAATGCGACTGCAACGGTTGTTTGTTCTTTCTTCATAACATTACCCCTTTCGAGAGTTGTGTTACTGTCAAATTTTTTTGTTCTTAAAGGTCTATAACCGTTGTTCTATCAAGGAAAAGACAAAAAACACTTGCCCCTCCCTCATTTATCGGTAAAATAGTAGGTATCCGACTACCAAACTATCCCCAGAAAGAAGGAAAAGCAAGTGCTGTATACCCCTATTATAAACTGTCAGTTTGAAATTATCTACTATTGCCTGAAAGAAAATATCAGACAACAGGAAATGCTTGAAAAATATCGTGAATTGACCCGTTCTCTTATCGAAGAACGTAATCGTTGGACAACGCACTCCCGTGCTCCGACCGTATCTAAACCACTTGACC
>NZ_BAAGIR010000006.1:0-46109 GCF_054658155.1 Alkalibacterium sp. m-11 | reverse complement strand
ATCTTTCGGGAACAGTGTTCTACAGTACACGGACTAATACTGTAGAAGTGATTTTACATATCTCGAAAAACTTCAAAAAAACGAAGTTTTTTAAACATGCCTTCTTATACTTCTCGTTGCTTTACTGGATCTGTTATAAAGCTGTTTAATCCAGACAAGGATTGGATTATATTACCTTCATCGACAGAAATCATCATACGAGCAACGAGAAATTTGGGAAACATAATTTTTCATAGATTATTGGGAGTTACCACTTTAGTTAATTCTGCGACTGTTCTATGTTCTTCTGCAAGAGATGTGGTAATGACTGCACAATCGTCTATGTCTGCCACTTTAGCAAACGTGACTTCATTAAATTTAGTCGGGTCTGCTAATACATACGTCGCATTTGACTGTCGGATGGCTTTTTTCTTCACAGCTGCCTCTTCAACATCCGGTGTAGTAAAGCCTGCTTCTGGATCGACACCATTCATACCCAAGAATGCTTTGGTAAAATGGTATTCTCCCAGCTGATCTGCCGCAACTGATCCGATGACCGCTTTTGTCCGTTTCTTAATGCGCCCGCCGATAAGTATCGCTTCGATCTGGTAATCGGCCAGACGTGCTGCATGGGGCACACCATTCGTTACTACCGTAATATCCTTATCCGCAAGCAGTGGTATCATCTCATAGGTTGTCGATCCTGCGTCCAGAAAAACCACCTCATGTTCTTCAATCAGTGCAATTGCTTTTCTGGCTATCGCCTGCTTCTCATGAGTGTTTTTGACTGTTTTGTCTTCCATTGATGCCTCATCAGTCGGCTGACGCTTTCTTCTGGCTCCTCCATGAATACGTACCAGCCTGTCCTGATTTTCAAGCTCGGTCAAGTCCCGTCTAATTGTGGATTCAGAATGGTTAAGTTGATCGATCAGTTCTTGTACTGTGATCGTATTTTTTTCATTCAGCACCTTCAGTATATAAGCATATCTGTCTTCTGTAAGCACTTACCTCACCTCTTCACTATTGAATTTTAACATATAAAACGGTCACAAACAATATTAAACGGTCACTTTCAACCAAAACCATTCATAGTTACATAATGACTGAACTACTAGTCGATTGTTCTCTCTAGAAAATGCAATTAATTCAAAATAACATTTTACATCTCTAAGCATATTTGATAAGCTATTAATCAGGAACATTAAATTTATACAATTAAAGATTAGAACTGGATGAGGCGCGGAAATCATGAGTACTTATTTCATAAAGACCTGTAAGTCTGAAATAAGGAAAGGGAAATCTGCCGAAATGACTTATTATTTACAGAGGATAAGTTGTTGGGTTGCATATGAACAATATGCAGACTGCCGCATAGCGTGTGCTTAACGGAGTGCTTCCACTTGTTTATGATAGGTTATTTAAAACAAGTCGGCATTCCCGGCTTGTTTTTTTTATAGTCAAAAAGCTGCACGGTTGAAGCCGTCCGTTTTATCCAATCTGATAAAGGAGCGCCTATGAAAAGAAGTGTACTAAAGTTCGGTGGATCAAGTGTGGCCGACTTCTCAAAAATAAAAAATATTGCGCAGTACATTAAGGAGCGTGTAGAAGCTGACGAGCAGCTAGTTGTCGTTGTCTCTGCTATGGGAAAGACTACTGACCAGCTTCTGGCATCAGTTAATGAACTGACATCTAAACCGAATGACAAAGACCTAGCGATGCTTCTGACGACAGGTGAACAGCAGACCATCTCTTTCCTGTCGCTGGCACTCAATGATCTGAACGTCAACGCCAAACCGCTCACAGGCTACCAGGCCGGCATCGAAACGATTGGTAAACACCTTAAAAGTAAGATTTCATCAATCAAGACTGATCTGCTTGAACAGTTGTTTGAAGAGCAGAACATACTGATTGTAGCCGGATTTCAAGGATTCAATAAGGCCGGTGAACTGACGACCCTTGGCAGAGGCGGATCCGACACGACCGCTGTTGCCATTGCATCCGCCCTTGACTGCCCATGTGAGATTTACACCGATGTGACTGGAGTCTTTTCTACAGATCCTCGTGTCTATCCTGAAGCCAAGAGATGGGACACGATCTCTTTTGAAGAAATGATGGAAATGTCAGCTCTTGGTGCCGGTGTACTGGAGACTAGAAGCGTGGAACTGGCCAATAATCACAATATCCCTATTTATCTTGGAAAAACACTCTCTAATGAGAAAGGAACATGGATCGTGCCGAATGATCAAATGCTCGAAAGAAAAGCCGTGACAGGTGTAGCTCTGGATAAAGAGATGGCTCACGTCACTATCACCTACCCTAACGAAAGTCAGTCCTTCCTGCATGACTTGTTCATCAAACTGGAAGAAGCTGAAATCAATATCGATATGATTTCTCAGATTCAGAATCAGGATGGCCTTCAGCTGTCATTTACATTCAAGGAATCTGAAGAAAGAGAACTGAACGAACTGTTCGACTCGCTTAAGTCGGATTATGATCATCTCTATGTTAAAATCGAAACAACTTACTGCAAAGTATCAGTCATCGGGGCAGGAATGAGAGACATGACTGGTATCGCATCAAAAATTTTTAAGACTTTGATAGAATCTGATATCCCCTTCTATCAGGTCACTACATCAGAAATTAGTGTCTCCTATGTAGTCGATGGAGAAAACGGTGAAAAAGCCACACGTATACTCTGTCAGACATTTGATTTATAAGAAAAGCTTCACGTACCGCTAAGCCTCGACAAGAAAATACCTTAGTATCTGTTCGAGCTTCAGCTCTTACAGATATACTTGAGATCGACCGAGCGATAGCGAGTAGACCTTACAAGTTGTAGTGCTTTAGCACGTACAACTATTGTTGTGATCGACCGAGCGATAGCGAGTAGACCTTACAAGTTGTAGTGCTTTAGCACGTACAACTATTGTTGAGATCGACCGAGCGATAGCGAGTAGAGGAAATGTGCCCCGAATTGCTGTGACTCTAGCATTTCCAATGCGTAGAGACAGAGTATGCGGAAGAAGAGCATCCTGCGCAATGGGTACATTTATCTTTTTCTCGAGAGGCTGGTACGTCCTTACAAGTTGTAGTGCTTCAGCACGTACAACTATTGTTGTGATCGACCGACCAACGGGAGTAGTTAAGCTAGACAACACTTCAACACTTTGAAACTTATTTTTTGATTTATAAGAATTGCGAAAGGATGATTTAACTATGGTATCACTAGCTCTAGTCGGAGCGACCGGCTTAGTCGGTCAGACCATGCTTCAGCTCCTGGACGAGGAATTAATTCCTTTTGATTCCCTTACCCTGTATTCATCAGCCCGTTCAGCTGGAAAAGAAGTAACCTTTAAAGGAAACACGTATATAGTAGAAGAACTGACAGAAGAACACGTCAGAAACAGTCAGTATGATTACGTGTTGATGTCTGCCGGAGGAGGAACAAGTCTCGAGTACGCTCCTATCTTTGAAGAAACAGGTGCAGTCATCATTGATAACTCGAGTGCCTGGAGAATGGATGATTCAGTAGACCTGGTCGTTCCTGAGGTCAACCGCGCATCACTGAAGCGTAAGCTGATTGCCAATCCAAACTGCTCCACTATTCAGTCTGTGGTCCCTTTGAAACCTTTAGCCGATAATTTCGGTGTCACTCGTGTCGCCTATACAACCTATCAGTCTGTATCAGGGTCCGGATGGAAAGGGATAGAGGATTTGGACCGCGGAGAAAAAGGAGAAAAACCTCAGAACTACAACCACCCAATCTATCACAACGTCATTCCACAGATCGATGTCTTTATGGAAGACGGTTATACTAAAGAAGAACAGAAAATGATCAAGGAAACTCAGAAAATACTAAATCAGCCCAATTTAGACGTGACGGCAACGTGCGTTCGCGTACCTGTTCCTCACGCACATGCAGTAGCCATGAACGTGACACTGGAAAAAGAAGTAAGTGTGGAAGAAATCAGACAATCGCTCGAAGGCTTTCCTTCTGTTGTACTGATGGATGACCCTGAAAACGAAATTTACCCTACACCGCTTGATGCTGCTCATAAAAAAGGCGTTTACGTCGGACGGATCAGAAAAGATCCAAGTCTGCCGAACTCGTATCATTTATGGTCAGTAAGCGACAATATACTGAAAGGCGCCGCTTGGAATGCCGTTCAGATACTTGACCAACTGATTAAAGGAGAGGAAAACTGATATGACCCGTTTATTTACAGGAACAGCTGCAGCCGTCACGACCCCTTTCATTGACGGTGCAGTCGACTACGATGCATTACGTGCCCACCTTAACTTTTTAAAAGAAAACAGTATCCAGTCTTTTGTCATTAATGGAACAACTGGAGAAGGCTCGACTTTGACAGCAGAAGAAAAACGCAATTGTCTGAAGATTGCTCTGGAAGTAGCCGACAAAGATATTCCAGTCATTGCCGGAACAGGATCGAACAATACAGCTCAGACGATCGCTGCATCTAAGGAAGCAGAAGCCCTTGGTGTCGATGCCCTGCTCGTTATTACGCCTTACTACAACAAGACTAGTCAGAAAGGTCTTGTTGCACACTTTACAGCCGTTGCAGATGCCGTGTCGATTCCTGTCGTCTTATACGATGTCCCGTCTCGTACCGGCATGACGATTGCTCCTGAAACACTTGAGCTTCTGGATAAACACGATAATATCGTTGCCTTGAAAGATGCTACAGGCGACTTTGCGCACTTTAGCCGGCTTCAGGCAGTGGTAGACGACAGCTTCTCTTTCTACAGTGGAAACGATGACCTGGCTCTTCCCTACTTCGCACAGGGTGGACATGGCATCATCTCAGTACTGGCCAATGCCTTGCCAAATGAATACCAAAAATTGTTTGAGCAGGCGACTACTGATCACAAAGCAGCCCTTGAGACCCATCAGCTGCTTTTCCCGTTAGTGGATGCATTAGGTGTGGATGTCAATCCTATTCCTATCAAGGCTCTTGTCAGTCACCTGGGTTATGGCGAATACGAAATGAGACTGCCTCTTGTAAAATTGGAAGAAAAAGATTCAGACGTGCTGATCAGCTTGTTTGATTCCATCAGAAAGGACGGGTAATATGAAGCTGTTGTTAGTCGGTTATGGCGCAATGAATAAACGTGTCGCTGCACTGGCGGAAAAAGGCGGGCATTCGATCGCCGGTGTGATCACACCAGTCGAAGAAGAGAACTGCCCTTACCCTCTTTTCACATCCTTTGATGATCAGCTGCCTGAAGCGGACGTTCTGATCGACTTTTCTCATCCGGATCTGACCAAGCGCATGCTGCAGTCTGATTTGACTGTCCCGATGGTCATTGCGACGACCGGAGAAAAAGATACCCTGGTCAAACTGATGCAGGAAAAGGCGGAGTCCGCTCCAGTCTTCTTTTCTGCCAACATGAGCTATGGGGTGCATATCGTCACTCAACTGCTCGAGCACATCGCACCGCTTATGGACGCTTACGATATCGAAATGATCGAAAAGCACCATAATAAAAAAATCGATGCGCCAAGCGGAACATTGATCAAGCTGCTTGATGCGATCAAGGATAACGGCCGTCAGGATGCCAGGGAAGTTTACGACCGCAGTCAGGTCACCGAAAAAAGAGACAAGAAAGACATCGGCATTTCCACCATCCGCGGCGGAACGATCGTCGGTGAACACGAAGTCCTGTTTGCGGGTGTAGATGAAGTCATTTCCATCAAGCATACGGCTCAATCCAAAGACATTTTCGCCAACGGTGCCTTGACAGTGGCCGAAAAACTGATCAACAAAACTAATGGGTTTTATACCTACAATAATTTAGGAGTGTAAATAATGAAAGAATTCAGCGCAAAAGAAATCATCCAGTACATCAGTGACTCAGAAAAGACGACCCCTCTAAAAATATATGTGAACACAGCTATGAAGAAAGACGAATTTCCCGATACGTTCAAAGTCTTCGGATCTGATGGCAGCTATACAATTTTCGCTGACTTGAACGACTGGAAACCCTTCTTCAATGAAAACAGTGACGCATTAGCTGATCTGGTCATTGAGCAGGATCGTCGTAATTCAGCTATTCCATTACTCGATGCAACAGAAGTCAACGCCCGCATCGAACCGGGTTCATTCATCAGAGAACATGCGGTCATCGGTGACAGTGCAGTCATTATGATGGGCGCAGTCATAAATATAGGTGCTGTCGTCGGAGAAGGCACTATGATCGACATGGGTGCTATTCTTGGTGGTCGTGCGATCACTGGTAAGAATGTTCACGTTGGAGCCGGTGCCGTTCTTTCAGGAGTCATCGAACCTGCCAGCGCCAAGCCGGTCGTCGTTGAAGACAATGTACTGATTGGTGCAAATGCTGTAGTGCTTGAAGGCGTCACGATCGGTAAGGGCTCAGTCGTTGCTGCAGGTGCGATCGTCACAGAAGATGTTCCTGAAAACACTGTCGTTGCCGGTGTCCCTGCCCGCAAGATCAAAAACACAGATGAAGTCGAATCGGATAAAGTGGCTATTATTTCTGCGCTTAGACAGTTGAAGAAATAAGATCATCATCAGATAACTTTAATTACACAAGCAGCTCGATCTTTATACTATCCCGAACATAAAAAAGAGACATCTGCAGACTGTCCGAATCAACTGGAGGATGACATGACTGATTTACTAGAAAGAGCTATAAAACACAGACAGTTCCTACATCAAATCCCGGAGCTGTCCTTTAAGGAATTTAAAACAACCAACTATATAAGACAGCAGCTCAGCTATCTGGACATTCCCTACTTCGAACCTTTGGAAACAGCTACGGTCGTCTATTTCAAAGGGACTTCTGATGACAAAGAAACGATCGGGTTCAGAGCAGATATCGATGCGCTACCGATAAAGGAAGAAACAGATCTGCCTTATCGATCATCCCATGAAGGTGCAATGCATGCATGCGGTCATGATGGGCACGCTTCTATTCTTCTTACTTTTGCCGAATGGCTCAAGGAACAGTATGACGCTGGGCATTTACACAAGAATGTCTTGCTGATTTTCCAGCCGTCTGAAGAATCAAATGCCGGTGCCGATGCACTGATTCAAGCTTTTCCTTTCGAAGAATACCACGTATCACAGATATACGGTCTGCACCTCGGTCCGGATATTCCGGAAGGCACCCTGGCGACTAAACCAGGTTTTCTGATGGCTAGTGCAACTGAATACCGTATTCGTGTTAAAGGACTGTCTGCTCACGTGGCTCAGAAAGATAAGGGTAACAGTGCGCTTGGCGCAGTGACCCAGATTGCAACACAACTCTCACAAGTTCAGCACTACTTTCTGAACGGGCTACATCAGAATATTCTTCATATTGGAAAACTCTATGCCGGAGAAGCCATTAATACGGTTGCGTCAGAAGGCTATATTGAAGGTACGATTCGCACATACGATCCAGAAGACCTTGAACGCATAAAAGTTAAAATGGAAGAAATCATCAGTGCAACCGATTCATTATACAAAACTGAATCCAAGCTGACTTTGGCTAAAGGGTATCCTTCAGTCTACAATAATGATGAACTGATGGATACTGTGACAGAAAGCTGCAGACGGGCTGACTTATCTCTAGAATTACTGAAAGAACCTTATCTCTTTGGTGAGGACTTCTCATTTTATTCGTCTATTGCCAAAACGAACTTCGCTTTTCTAGGTGTCAGAAATGAAGAAAAAGGATACATCCATGGCCTCCATACTGCATTGTTCAATTTTGACGAATCGATGCTAGAAAAAGGGGTGCACTACTATCAGTCAATCCTTCATACATTAGGAGCTTTGACATGACAGCACGATTGATCAGAAATCAGAAACGGCTGGCTGAACAGGCCCGGGACATTCAGAGTCAGGTCCAGACGATCGCAATTGTTAAAAACGATGCGTATAACTTTGGACTGAAAGACACCTTCGATGCCTTCTACCATGGAGGAATCCGGGCATTTGCTACGACTAACCTGAAAGAAGCCAAACGTCTCAGGAGTTACGACCAGAATGTCCTGGTGCTCCTTCTCGATCCGTCAACTGCATTTGATGAACTTAGACAGCATGACATCACCTTGTCCGTCCCCTCCTTCGAATTTTACTCAACCTATAGAGATGAGCTCGAAGGACTGTCGGTACAGCTGGTGTTCAGAAATGATCTGAATCGACTGGGCTTTACTTCTTCTAAAGATATGCTGACGATATTGGAAGATGACCAGCTTGATGTTAATGGTATATGGACTCATTTTGCTTATGCTGATGATTTTGAAACAGGCCGTCATGCTAATGAGGTCGCAAACTGGCAGGCTGTGCTGAAGGATTTAAATGACCATCTATCTGATCTGACCTATATCCATGCGCAGAATAGTGCGTCCTTTTTAAGAGAAGGCCTGCATGAGGGTCATACACATATCCGCGGGGGCGTCATTCTTTACGGGACACGTCCATATTATCAAGGGCTGGATGAAGCGATCGCCAGGCAGACCGTTGAAGTCACCGCTAACGTGATAGAAATTACCGATGTGCCGGCTGGACAGAATGCCGGATATTCTGCAGCTTTCAGAGCAGAAAAACCTACCCGACTGGCAGTTTGTGATATCGGGTATGGAAACGGACTGATCCTGTCTAGAAGAGACTTCCCTGTACTGATCAATGACCAGTCTTATCCAATAAGAGTAATGATGATGAGCCACCTGCTTGTCGAAATCGATGAGTCTGTCTCTGTAGGGGATAAAGTGGTCTTGTATAACGACCAGCTGCGCTTTGACTGGTTTACTGAACACGGTGCCGGATCCTTCTCACAGCAGATGGCTGCTTTCAACAAGGAAACTTTTGTGGAAGAGTTCATTCCATACTAAATACTATTCAAGAGACAAAAAAGCACCTTGTATAATTCGTAAAAGCAATGGGACACCCGATACAGTTAGGGGTCTCTCATTGCTTATTTTATTCTCAAAATAGCCCTTAAATTCCGGTGGCTTGAACACTATAACCAGAACAGAATCTACCAACGCCCCAAATTGCTCTCTATCTGATAACAAACCTCCCCACTGCTTGTAAACAACTGTACTAAAGAAGTAAAACATTAGAATAATATGACAGCAGTTTAATAAATTGCTATTTTAAATGATTTTGTGAAAAAAGTTTTATTTTATTGGTTGTTTGTGATACACTCACAATATAGGAGATAGCGATTACTTACTTAATTCGCATCTTTTTTACCTTTTCATGTGAACTAACTCACTAATAAGGAGCGAATACAGTGATTACCTTGGCTAGTTTTATATTTTTGATTCTGACCGCTCTGCTTATCTTTCAGTCGATGTTATCCAGTACCATTCAAAACTTGAATATCTTTCTGTTCGCTATTGTGGCCCTCTCAGCCTTTTCTTTACTGTTCCAGATACGAACGGAATGGACTGATTTAAAAGGTACTGTCAAAACCAATGCGGCTACATTGGCAAGCAGTTCCACATACACACTCCTGGCTCTGACAGGAGGCACCTACCTGACCTTTTTCTTAAACCATTCATTTGGAATAGGCGGTGTGCTTGCATCCAGTACCGTAGGGCTTGCAGGAGCATGGGCAGTCAGAAAATACGCAGCAGCAATTTACTGTGGATCTTTTATAGGTATGGCGTGCAGCATTATTTTTTCAAACCCTCTTTCGCTTCTGCTTGCCAGCATCATTTCAAGTGCCCTGTTTATTCTCTCTTCCAATATTTTTGTTGGCTATGGAGGAAAACTTGGATTCATGGCCTTTGCTGGAACCTACAGTGCTTCTGCACTTATAGGTACACCTTTGAGAACAATAGATCCACTTTCTAGAAATTTATACTTCCTTGTTTTTCTGTTTGTCATAATCGCTGGCATGGCTACCTATTTTCTTCAGAAAGCCCTAGAGATGAATGCTGTGACAGCTTCCGCTTTAGTAGGGCTGGTCATTGCCTTGTTATTCCCAGA
This sequence comes from Alkalibacterium sp. m-11, assembly GCF_054658155.1. NCBI lineage: Bacteria > Bacillati > Bacillota > Bacilli > Lactobacillales > Carnobacteriaceae > Alkalibacterium > Alkalibacterium sp. m-11. The sequence continues at coordinate 36,162 of NZ_BAAGIR010000006.1, read as the reverse complement.
CGCAACCCATACAGTGGTCGTAGCTGCCTTCTGCGCAACTTTTACTGGAATGGTATCCCCTGTTAGAGTATCGACCTACCGTCAGATGCTCTTTTTAAGTGTCCTGACAGGCATACTCTTCATAGCTGCTTTTTCCCTATTTGACGGATCAGGTGGAAAACTGGGTGCCATCGCCTTTCTTTCCACAGTCAGCGGATCAGGGATGATCACTGGTCTCAAGCTGATTAGGAAACGACTCCAGTGTTCAAATGAAAAGTCATACTCTATTTAAATACAACAGAACACCCCTGCCGACAGTTTCAAAACCAGCAGGGGTGTTCTTTTATCATTCATCTAACTAACTTAATGCTTTGGTCAATGGAGGAACAACTTGTTTCTTCCTTGACACAACACCTTCAAGAAGGATCAGGTCATTGTCTACTTCTTTATCAAATGCTTCTGCAGCTTCAGCTTTCTGATCTCCATGAATCAGCGCAACTGAGTCGCTTTCCAGCACGTTTGTTATAACGAGTAGAAACAGATCATAATCCTCAGCTTTACTTTGAGCAGCCATCTCCTCAAGCAGTTCATTCTTACGGTTAAGAACCTCATCCACGTCGACCACATTGACCTGTCCAATGCGAACAGTCAGGTCGCCCATCGGGAAGTTCTTGGCATCTGAATTCAGAATCTGATCAGCAGACTTGTCGGCCGTATTCGTACCGGCTTTCAGCAAATCTTTCCCGTATGCTTCAAGCTCGACACCTGCCCGCTCAGCAAGCTCTCTAGCTGCTTCTTCATCTTCAGGTGTGCATGTCGGTGATTTGAGAAGCAGGGTATCTGAAATGATAGCTGACAGCATCAGTCCGGCGATGTCTTTAGGTACATCGATCCCATTTTCCTTGTATAATTTCAAAATGATGGTGTTTGTGCATCCCACAGGTTCTGCTCTGTAATAAAGAGGATTAGCCGTCTGGAAGTTGGCAATACGGTGATGATCAACAACGGCCACGACATCAACTTTATCGATATCTGATACACTTTGCTGAGCTTCATTGTGATCGACCAGCATGACTTCATCTGCTTCATCGGCAGCTGAAGAGATGACTCTTGGCGCTTTTGTATTGAAGAAATCAAGGGCATATTTTGTTTCGTCTGTAACCTCTCCTAAAGCAACGGCCTCTGTGTTTTTCTCTAACTGATTCTGAAGATATGAAAAGCTGATGGCAGAAGTGATTGCATCAGTATCAGGACTTTGATGTCCGAAAATCAATAGTTTACTCACTGTCATTCTCCTTTGTGATAAATGTCTTTAATATAAGAATATAGTAATTTAGTGAAAATTTCAATCAAAGCAAAAAGAACTTTACCTTTATCGTCTAACGAAATCTAGACAGGCAAAGTTCTTTAAAAATCAGTTTTTCTGATATTTGTAAGTCTTAAGGATACGATTGGCATTTTCAACTCGTTCTGCCGTTGGTGGATCGATATGCTCCAGCTTGTATGGAATACCGAGTTCCTTGTACTTGTATACACCCAGTTTATGGTACGGAAGGACTTCAACCTTCTCAACGCTGTCCAGCTGGTCTATAAAGTCACTTAACCGCTGCAGATACTCATCATAATCGGAGCGTTCAGGGACTAAGACATGCCTCAGCCACATAGGCACGTTTACTTCTGACAAGTAATTTGCCATATCCAGGATGCTCGTATTTGGATGCATCGTATATTTTTTATGAATCTCATTGTCGATATGCTTGATATCCATCAGAACAAGGTCTGTATACTTCATTAACTCCTGAAAACGACTGAAGAAAGGTTCATCATAGGTGAAGGGTTGACCACAGGTGTCTAAAGACATATGGATCCCTTCTGCCTTAGCGAGCTTGAAAAACTCGATCAGAAAGTCGATATGCAGCAGGGGTTCGCCACCACTTACTGTAATTCCACCTTCTTCACCCCAATAGTCCTTATAGTCAATCGCTTTTTCAAGCATTTCTTCGGGAGTGTAGGGCGTGCCGCCTCCCATATTCCATGTATCGGGGTTATGGCAGAATTCACAGCGCATACGACACCCCTGCATAAACACCACAAATCGAATGCCTGGTCCATCCAGTGAACCGAATGTCTCGATTGAGTGTACATATCCTACTGTTTTTTCTGCCATTTGTTGTTCCCCCTATAAATAAGTCCCTTACCGACTTGTCTTACATGTTGTCATGGAATGTTCTGCTCAATACATCAAGCTGCTGTTCTCTCGTCAGTTTGATAAAGTTTACCGCATAACCAGATACTCGGATGGTAAGCTGCGGGTACTCTTCCGGATGCTTCATAGCATTTTCAAGCGTCTCACGGTTTAGCGCATTGACGTTCAGGTGGTGCCCACCTTTTTTGACGTATCCATCCAGCATTGCTGAGAGATTACGTTTTTGAGTCTCTTCTTCTTTTCCTAATGCTTTAGGAACGATAGAGAAGGTATTTGAAATACCGTCAAGCGACTGATCGTATGGTAGTTTCGCTACAGAGTTCAGACTTGCAAGAGCACCGTTTGTGTCTCTTCCGTGAAGCGGATTGGCGCCTGGTGCAAATGGCACGCCTGCTCTACGTCCGTCTGGTGTATTTCCTGTCTTTTTACCGTATACGACGTTTGAAGTAATGGTCAGGATCGATGTTGTGTGTACTGCATTTCTGTAAGTTGGGTGTTTCTTAACTTTACTCATGAATGACTTAAGCAGATCCACCGCGATCTGGTCAACACGATCATCATTATTTCCGTACTTAGGATAATCGCCTTCGATGATATAGTCGACAACTAGGCCACTATCATCTCTTACTGTTTTCACGGTTGCATACTTGATGGCGGACAGAGAATCGACTGTAACTGAGAATCCGGCAATTCCAGTAGCCATAGTACGGACGATTTCGGAATCATGAAGAGCCATTTCGATGCTTTCATAGCTGTACTTGTCATGCATGTAGTGGATGATGTTCAGAGTATTGATATACATGCCTGAAAGCCAGTCAAGCATATCGTCGTATTTTTCCATGACCTCATCATAATCAAGAACTTCAGAAGTGATCGGACGGAATTTAGGTCCAACCTGAGTTTTCTTCATTTCATCTACGCCGCCATTGATGGCATAGAGTAAAGCTTTTGCCAGGTTTGCACGAGCTCCAAAGAACTGCATCTGTTTACCAATCGGCATAGCAGACACACAGCAGGCAATACCATAGTCATCGCCCCACTCTTCACGCATGATGTCATCATTTTCGTACTGTACCGCACTGCTTATGATAGATACTTTAGAGCAGTAGTTCTTGAATGCTGACGGAAGCTTAGTTGACCACAAAACAGTCAAGTTAGGTTCAGGAGCAGGACCCAGGTTGCTCAGCGTGTTTAAGAAACGGTAGCTATTCTTAGTGACCAGGTGACGCCCATCGATTCCCACACCGGCAATTGCTTCTGTTACCCATGTTGGATCACCTGAAAACAGTTCATTGTATTCTGGCGTACGAACGAATTTTACAAGACGCAGTTTCATGACAAAGTGATCGACAAGCTCCTGTGCTTCTACTTCAGTCATGAGGCCTTCTTTAAGATCTCTTTCAATATAGATATCAAGGAAAGTTGATGTGCGGCCTAATGACATTGCGGCACCATTCTGTTCCTTGATTGCGGCCAGATAACCAAGATACAGCCACTGGAACGCTTCTACAGCTGTCCTGGCAGGACGTGAGATGTCAAATCCGTAAATGTTACCCAGTTCCTTCAGTTCGTGAAGAGCTTTTATCTGATCGCTCAGTTCTTCACGTTTACGGATAATATCTTCGCTCATCATAGCAGTATCTGACTGGGCTTTATCCGCTTCTTTCTCTTTTAGTAAACGGTCGACTCCATACAGCGCCACACGACGGTAATCACCGATGATTCTTCCACGGCCATAGGCATCAGGCAGACCGGTAATGACACCTGTGCGTCTCGCGTCTAGCATTTCAGGCGTATATGCATTGAACACTCCTTCATTATGCGTCTTTCTCCAGTCTCTGAAGATATGAGAGAGATAAGGATCTACTTCAAAACCATATGATTCTGCAGCCTGTTCCATCATTCGGATGCCGCCAAACGGCTGAAGTGAACGTTTGAATGGTTTGTCTGTCTGGAATCCGACAACTTTTTCTTTATCTTTAGTCAGATAAGCCGGTCCATGAGAAGTAATTGTTGAAACAATAGAAGTATCCATATCAAGGACTCCGCCTGCTTCACGTTCTTTTTTGTTAAGATCCATCACTTGTTCCCACAGCTCTTCTGTGTGTTTAGTTGGGCCTTCAAGGAACGACTCATCACCATCATACTGTGTGTAGTTACTCTGAATGAAGTTACGGACATCAATGGTATCTTTCCATTTCTTTCCCTTGAACCCTTCCCATAAAGTTTCCAAAGTCATCTCATCTGTGCGTTGCTTTTCCATACTCGATTCTCCTTTGTCTTTCACGTTTTTCTACATGTTCATTTTATCACATTGACTCACTTTATACAAGTGAATATTTGAACAATTAACGACAATAAAGGGGGACTCTCCAACAAGTGCATATTGTGAGTTTAATCACAATGTGTCACAAATCTGACACAATTGCCATTTTAAGCAAGCGATTTCACTGTGTTATGATGTGCTTGTAAAAAGATAAAAACAATTCAAGTGTTGAGCATACAAGCTTTCTTCATTTTTCATCTTTATAAGACGATAGAATTGGAGGAAGACTTATTTTAATCTAACATTGCTCAATACTTCACTAACTAAATGGAGGGAACCCATTATGGTCAAAGTATTAGACAAAACTACCAAAGTAACAAATGTACAGAAAGATATCGATCAGTTAGTCACGAAAGCTAAAGCAGCTCTCGATAATATGTACAAACTCGATCAGGAACAAATCGATAACATCGTGAAGGAAATGGCTCTGGCTGCTCTTGATCAGCATATGCCTTTAGCTAAGCTGGCTGTAGAAGAAACTGGTCGTGGTGTATATGAAGATAAAATCATCAAAAACCTTTTTGCTTCAGAATACATCTACCACAGCATCAAACATGATAAAACAATCGGTGTAATAAATGAGAACGTTCATGAAGGCACAGTTGAAATTGCTGAACCGGTCGGTGTCATTGCCGGAGTTACACCAGTAACCAACCCTACTTCCACAACAATCTTTAAATCTATGATTTCTATTAAAACAGGTAACCCGATCATTTTCGCTTTCCACCCTTCTGCTCAGAAATCCAGTTCAGCTGCGGCACGTGCTGTTTACGAAGCAGCAGTTAAAGCAGGTGCACCGGAAAACTGTATTCAGTGGATCGAAAAACCGTCTGTCGAAGCGACACAGACTTTGATGAAACACGACGGAGTAGCTACTATTCTTGCAACTGGCGGATCAGGCATGGTTAAATCAGCCTACAGCTCAGGAAAACCTGCTCTTGGTGTTGGTGCCGGTAATGTCCCCTGCTACATTGAAAAGACTGCAAATGTCAAACGAGCAACGAACGACCTGATTCTTTCCAAAACATTCGATAACGGAATGATCTGTGCTTCTGAACAAGCTGTCATCGCTGATAAAGAAGTATATGAAGAAGTGAAATCACAGATGATCGACAACGGCTGCCACTTCCTGACTAAAGAGGAACGCATTAAAGTGGAGCAGCTGATGGTTTCAGAAGATAATCACTTGAATCCGGATATCGTCGGACGCTCAGCATATCAGATTGCTAAAATGGCAAACGTAAACGTGCCTGAAGATACGAAAATTCTTGTTGCTGAATACCCTGGTGTCGGAAGAGACTTCCCTCTCTCACGAGAAAAACTTAGCCCAGTACTGGCTGCCTACAAAGTCAATAGTTCTGAAGAAGGAATCAAACGTGCTGAAGAAATGCTTGCGTATGGTGGTTTAGGTCACTCAGCAGTTATCCATTCCAACGACGACCAGGTTATCAGCGAGTTTGACAGTCGAATGAAAGCGGGTCGTCTGATTGTCAACGCACCGTCATCTCAAGGTGCTATCGGTGACATCTACAATGCTTTTCTCCCTTCCCTAACTCTAGGATGTGGATCGTTTGGAGGAAACTCAGTGTCAACTAACGTCAGTACTATGCATTTAATCAATGTGAAGAAACGTGCGAAACGTACAAACAATATGCAGTGGTTCAAGATTCCACCAAAAGTGTACTTTGAACGTAACTCTGTTCAGTATCTGGCAAAAATGCCCGACATTAAGAAAGCGTTCATTGTAACTGATCCTATGATGGTTGAATTGGGCTACGTTGACCGTGTCCTGTATCACCTGCGTAACCGCCAGGAGTATGTTCACTGCGAAATATTCTCAGATGTTGAACCGGATCCATCTAAAGAAACAGTTCTAAAAGGCGCAGAAGCAATGGCTGCTTTCCAGCCGGATGTCATCATCGCCTTGGGTGGAGGGTCTCCAATGGACGCAGCTAAAGGAATGTGGCTGTTCTACGAGCACCCAGATACAGACTTCAACGGCATCAAGCAGAAATTTATGGATATCAGAAAACGTGTCTACAAGTACCCTACTCTTGGAGAGAAAGCACAGTTCGTAGCAATCCCTACAACATCTGGTACTGGTTCTGAAGTAACGTCATTCTCCGTTATTACTGATACTGAAAAATCAACCAAGTATCCTTTGGCAGACTACGAGCTGACTCCGGATGTTGCGATTATTGATCCTCAGTTTGTCATGAGTGTGCCAAAAGTGGTTACAGCTGATACAGGTATGGATGTCCTGACTCATGCGATCGAAGCTTATGTGTCAAACATGGCCAACGACTACACTGACGGTCTGGCAATCAAAGCGATCCAGCTGGTATTCAAGCACCTGCCTGCTGCTTATCACAATGGTGATGACGAAGTAGCTAGAGAAAAGATGCACAACGCATCAACAATTGCCGGTATGGCCTTTGCGAATGCATTCCTGGGTATCAACCACAGTCTGGCACACAAACTGGGTGCACAATTCCACATCGCTCACGGACGCGCCAATGCAATCCTTATGCCACACGTGGTCCGCTATAATGCCAAGAAGCCAACTAAATTCGTTGCCTTCCCTAAATATGAGCACTTTATCGCAGATGTACGCTATGCTGAGATTGCAAAAGCACTTGATCTTCCAGCCAGCACGACTGAAGAAGGTGTCGAAAGTCTGATCAAAGCCATCTATGATCTTGCTAAAGAACTGGAGATTCCAATGGGTATCAAAAATAACGGCGTTGATAAAAAAGCTTTCGAAGCAGTTGTTGACGACCTGGCTGAGCGTGCATTTGAAGATCAATGTACAACAGCTAATCCTAAAATGCCTTTAGTCAAAGAGCTCGCAGAAGTTTACCGTGCAGCTTTTAGAGGCTAAATCATTGCATAGGTAAATTTAATTCAAAAGACAAGACTGATCACTCGGTCTTGTCTTTTTTTTGTAGATCAGTCAGTTTCAATTGTCTACCCTGGTCTGCTGACAGATAACTTTATTATTGAGCAGGTCTTTCTAACGAGAGCATATTAATCAGCCATGACTTAAGCTTCAATTAAAGGAGCGGTAATGACAGTTTCGTGCTTATTCAGATATCTCAAATATAAATAAAGACTTTTTAGTTATAGTTTAGTTAGTCGTCAAGTAAGTAAGCTACAACTAGACCCCTTCTACTTGTAGCTTATATTATTTCATGATTGATATCCTTCTCTTAGACCTCTCCTAATGGAAACTACCGCAGTATACTTTATCATAAGCTAGAACTAGACGTCTCCTTGCTTCACTTTATGTCTGATTTGATGGATCAATGTAGAAAGAGAGTCTTTCTACTTTTACTTCCGCTTGAGAATGCCTCTAAGAAGTAAAAGTAGAACTAGACTGCACAACTCACTGCTGAACGATATGTTGGCAGGAATGATTCTTCACCTTCCGGCTATGTTCTCTCTGATATCCATGCTAAAATGATAAAAAGACCATAGAAATGCGCTGCCCCCTTCCAGCAGCGCAAACAGATATTTCTTATATTTTATCTTCTGATAGCTATTGTTATCGTTGGAACGATCGGCTATTCTCTTCTTCTGAATATCAGTCTTATGGATGCCATCTATATGACTGTAATAACGAAGTCCACTGTCGGTTTTCAGGAAGTCGCTCCTATGACGACGGCTCAAGGCTGAGTCATAAAACGCTTATGGATGCCAATATCCCTGAACAGACAGCTCTGATCAGCATTGCGGTCAAGGAAAATGACAATGCGACGGACGGAATCATATTCAATCTGACGAAAGAGTATCTGCTCAAACCGGGTCAGACACTGATTGTCCTAGGAGAAGACGCTCACCTGAACAAGCTTAAGAAATTAGCAGAAAACTGAATACTATAAATGACCACTGGTAGATTTTATCAAAACAAAAGACGAGCCGCTTTTCTCATCAATAGAAAAGCCGCTCGTCTTTTGTAGTCGTTCAGAAAATCAAAGATATAGCTGGTTTCCAGCCTTGTTTCACGTCATGCACAAATTACTTAACTATCTTTTTCATCTTTTTCATCTTTTTCGATTTCAACTGTTTTTGCCTTGTAGGCATCCACTGGCGTTCCGTCAGAATCTTCATCAAAAATAAAGGATCCGTTACTGTAACGGTCACTGTAGGAATAGTCTTTCGGCACAAGAAGCTGTCTGGTATTCTTGTCCGTGACGATCGTCCATTCATTCTGATCGTCATCTACATCGATTACAAGAGACACCCGATGAGGTTTGTTCTTCAGTTCTCTTAGAACCAGCAGTCCCCTCTTCGCTCTGGAAATCAGGTCGAAATCTTTCGCATTCATTTTCTTGACTGCACCTCTATGTGTTACCAGCATGATGCTCTTGTTCCCTTCTTCAGGATTGAACACGATTCCGTTTACCACATGATCAGTTTTCTTCAAATTGATCGATTTTACTCCACTAGCTCCGGCGCCTACTGTAGACACTTCCGTTAAATTATAACGTAAGCCGAATCCAAGGTGAGTAATCAGGAAGACGTCCAGTTTACTGTCATCGTCAATTAAATAGACGGACAGACATTCGTCAGTTGCTGATTTTAGTTTGACTGCTGTAGCAGACCGCGAGCGGTAAGTCCGTTTTGGTTCGTACTCAGATACTAAGGTCTGCTTGATGTAGCCTTCCTTGGTGATAAAGACGAAACGCTGCTTGTCGCTAAAGTCATCCAGTCCGTAGGCTGCAATGATTTTCTCGTTTGGTGCCAGGCCTATGCTTTGAGATATGTGATGACCAAGATCTTTCCATTTAATATCTGGAATTTCATGGACTGGTCGGTTGATCACGTTCCCTCTGGAAGTAAACAGGACAACCTGCTCGAGCGTCGACATCTTCTCTGTAAAGAGCGAGTAGTCTCCTTCTTTCAGTCCAATTTCTTCGGGAGTAGATGCCCCGTAAGATCTCAGACTGGTTCTCTTAAGGTAGCCATCTCTGGTGACAGAAACAATCACTTCTTCTTCAGCAATCAGCACTTCTTTTTCTACTTTTAATTCTTCAATTTCTTCTTCAATGACTGTTTTACGGTCCTGGGCATAAGTCTTGCCGATTTCCTTTAATTCTTTTCGAATGACGTTGTTCAGTGTCTTTTCGTCAGTCAGGATCTTATTGTATTCATCGATCCGGGTATTCAGTTCTTCTGCCTCTTTCTGCAGTTGTGTGATATCTGTATTAGTCAGGCGGTAAAGCTGCAGACTGACAATCGCCTCTGCCTGCATGGCAGTAAAATCATAGGCTTTGATGATATTGTCCTTGGCATCAGCTTTGTTGGCACTCTGTCGAATCGTCTTGATCACCTGGTCTAGAATGGAAATAGCCTTGATCAGACCTTCAACGATGTGGGCCCGTTTCTTATCTTTGCTTAACAGGAATTTCGTACGTTTAATAATGACATCACGCTTATGCTTCAGATAGGCATTCAGTATTTCTCTAATGCCAACTTGTTGAGGCCGTCTGTCACAGATGGCAATCATATTCAAGTTATAGGAGACCTGAAGATCTGTGTTCTTGAACAAATAAGTCAGGATTCCCGCTGCTGGTGTATCTTTTTTCAGCTCGATTACGATACGCAGGCCAGTACGGTCAGTTTCATCTCTGACGTCAGCTATGCCTTCAATTTTTTTATTCAAACGTATCTCGTCCATTTTACGCACAAGGGTCGCTTTGTTGACTTCATACGGGACCTCTGTAATGACGATCTGTTCTTTTCCGCCTCTCAAAGACTCGATTTCAGTCTTGCTTCTGACGGCTATTTTCCCCTTGCCAGTCTTATAAGCAGACTTAAGCCCCTTGACTCCTTGAATGATGCCACCAGTAGGAAAATCAGGGCCTTTGATGAAGTCCATCAACTTATCTATTGATGCATTAGGATGAGACACCAGATACACGCAGGCATCGATCACTTCTTTGAGATTATGTGGCGGGATGTCCGTCGCGTAACCTGCAGAAATCCCTGTTGCTCCATTAACCAGGAGATTTGGAAAACGAGCTGGAAGAACAGTTGGCTCGTTCGTCGTATCATCGAAGTTGAGTACCAGTTCGACCGTTTCCTTATCGATATCCTTAAGCAGTTCAGAGGCGATTTTAGACAGTCTCGCTTCCGTGTAACGCATAGCTGCAGGTGGATCGCCATCCATGCTTCCGTTGTTCCCATGCATATCGATAAGTGGCGTCTTCATCTTCCAGTCCTGACTCATCCTTACCATTGCTTCATATACACTGCTGTCGCCGTGCGGGTGGAAGTTACCGATGACGTTACCGACAGTCTTGGCAGATTTTCTGAACCCTTTATCCTGAGTGTTGCCTTCAGAAAACATGGCGTAAAGGATACGTCTCTGAACAGGTTTAAGTCCGTCTCTTATATCCGGAAGGGCCCGTTCCTGAATAATGTATTTTGAGTACCGGCCGAACCGGTCACCCATGACCTCTTCCAAGGTTAGTTCTTGTACTTCTGCTCGATCTTTTGTCATGTCAGTCATTCAAACCTTTCTTGCTATTGGATTGTATTTTCGAGTTCATCCATAACCTCGTTCGTTTCGAGAATGCTTCCTTCTTCTTCCAGAGAAAACTCGACATTGTCTTCGATCCATTTTCTTCTCGGATCGACTTTATTCCCCATCAGAACAGACACGCGGCGTTCTGCCTGGGCGAGATCGTCGATCGTTACTCTGATCAGCGTTCGGGTAGAGGGATCCATCGTGGTTTCCCACAACTGGTCGGCATTCATTTCTCCCAGTCCTTTATATCGCTGGATCATGTAGTTCTTGCCAAATGACTTCAGCAGCTTGTCCAGTTCTTCATCAGTCCAGGCATATTCGATAACTTCACTCTTCCCTTTACCTTTAGATACTTTGTATAGAGGAGGAAGTGCAAGATAGACTTTTCCTGCTTCGATCAGTGGTCTCATGTACCGATAGAAGAATGTCAGAAGCAGCACCTGAATGTGGGCTCCGTCCGTATCAGCATCTGTCATGATCACGATCTTGTCATAGTTGCAGTCCTTCAAATCGAATTCGGGACCGACACCAGCGCCGATCGTATAGATCATTGTACTGATTTCTTCGTTCTTCAGAATGTCCTGCATATTTGCTTTTTCAGTATTGATGACTTTCCCTCTAAGTGGCAGTATGGCCTGGAACTTTCTGTCCCGTCCCTGTTTGGCTGAACCACCCGCTGAGTCTCCCTCAACCAAATAAAGTTCATTTTTGCTGGCGTCTCTGCTTTGGGCAGGAGTCAGTTTGCCGGACAGTAGGGTCTCTTTGCGTTTGCGCTTTTTGCCGTTTCTGGAGTCTTCCTTGGCTTTTCTGGCGGCTTCCCTAGCCTCTCTAGCCTTAATGGCTTTACGCACGATCTGCTGGCTCATTTCGCCGTTTTCAGCCAGGAAGAAGTTAAACTGCTCCGATATGATTGTATCGCAAGCGGTCCGTGCTTCCGGAGTACCCAGCTTGCTCTTGGTCTGACCTTCAAACTGAAGCAGACTTTCCGGTATGCGGACTGAAAGAATGATTGCGATTCCTTCCCTAACATCCGTTCCTTCCAAATTGTTGTCTTTCTCCTTCAACAGGCCGACTCGTCTTGCATATTCATTGAATGTTTTCGTGATAGCCGTCTTTGAACCGATTTCGTGGGTTCCCCCATCTTTTGTGCGCACATTATTGACAAAGCTTAAAAGGTTTTCGGAGTAACCGTCATTGTACTGGAAAGCACACTCGACTTCGATCCCTTTGTACGCACCTTCGAAATAAGCGACCGGGGACAGTGTGTCCTTTTCTTCATTCAAGTAATGAACGAACTCCTTGATCCCCTCTTCATAGTGAAAAGATTCTTCCGCCTCCTTGCGTTCATCAGACACATTGATGGTCACGCCCTTCAGCAAAAAGGCAGATTCCCTAAGTCTCTCGCTGAGGACACTGAAAGAATATTCTATCGTTGAGAAGATTTGCGGATCCGGCTTAAAATGTACCGTCGTCCCGGATCCTTTTTTACCGACCTTTTTTTTAGAAAGTTTACCGACCGGTTTCCCGCCGTTTTTGAATTTCTGAACATATTCGTGACCGTCGCGCCGGACAGTCACTGTCAGCCATTCGGAGAGCGCGTTTACCACCGAAGCCCCTACGCCGTGTAGGCCACCGGATGTCTTGTATCCTCCGTCCTGACCAAACTTCCCCCCGGCATGAAGCACAGTGAAAATCACCTGGATCGTCGGGACACCTGACTGATGCATCCCAGTCGGCATGCCTCTTCCATTGTCCTTGACGGTAATACTGTTGTCTTTGTGGATCGTGATATCGATTTCGGAACCGAATCCGGCCAGAACTTCGTCCACTGCATTATCCACGATTTCGTAAACGAGGTGATGCAGCCCCCTTGAGTCTGTCGATCCGATATACATACCCGGTCGCTTCCGGACTGCTTCAAGCCCTTCAAGTACCTGAATTGATGTATCATCATATTTATTTGCTGCCATTGACACTACCCCTCGCAAAGTTATTCATTTGATTCGATTGTTATAAACATTTCAAGCAACCATTACTATGATACCATAAAAATGGGAACCTAAAAACTCAATAAGGAAGCGAACGCATGTTTTTATGTATATACCTTCTTTCAGGACCAGGATCCTTTTTTTTAAAAAAATCATACACTCCCTGCATGGAAGTCAGTGTGCAAATGCAACTGTCCCAGCAGAAAGGTATGATTGTATAATAGTTTCAGTAATTTTTCAGTAACAAGTGCAGCGGAATGATGGATATGATTATGATCAGCAATGCCCCGGGGGCTGCCTGAGCATACATAGCTTCTGAGGCATGATAGTAGACCCGGATAGCCAGCGTTTCAAAACCCGGCGGTCTCAACATAAGCGTCGCGGGCAGCTCTCGAATCGTGTTGACAAAAACAAGAGCCCCGCCTGCCAGAAGACCGGGCATCATAGAGGGTAACGTGACGTAAAAGATGACTTTCCAGGTAGAATAACCCAGGCTTCGAGCTGACTCATCCATGCGAGGAGAAATCATATTGATTGCCGCTTCGCCTGATTGCAGTGCCTGAGGCATAAACCGGATCACTTGAGCAATAATCAGCAAGAAAACGGTATGATAGAGCACGGGTATATGATTATTGAAAAGAGACACAAGTCCAAGTGCAACAATCACCCCAGGTAAAGCGTAGCCTGTGTAGCTGGACTTGTATATAAAGTTACTGACTGGTGAAGGATTTCTTGAATAAAGGTATAAAATCGGCACCGAAAGAATAATACTGAACAGGGCTGAAAAACTGGCAATTGTAAAGCTGTTCAGCATGTAGCCTGCAAAGGAGCTGTTGATCAGACCTTGACCGGCCGCAATCACTGTCCAGTAAATCAGTACCACTACTGGAAGAAATACAGATAAGAAGAATATCCCACCGACAAAGAACAATGCAGGATACTTGCCCCAGCCTAATCTCAATAGGCGTACATCCCGAGCCGTTCCACTGGACTGATAAAACACTTTTTTTCGGCGAAGTGCTTTTTCAATGATCAGAACGAGAACAGTCAAGGCAATCAGCACCAAGCTCAGCACAGCGGCTGACGGGATATCAAAACCGACACGCTGAAAGAATATGGCTGAAGTAAACGTCACGTAGCGCATCATTGAGACGGCACCAAAGTCGCCCAGCACATACAGGAAAGCCAGCACCCCCCCGGCACCCACTGCCGGTAGGATTAGCGGTAAATTGACTTTGAGAAAAATATAGAATGCTCCTCGCCCCATCGACCTGCCTGCTTCTTCATAGGTCTGACTCAGTTTTCTAAAAGCTGAACTGGTAATCAGAAAAACATAAGGATAGGTAAACAAAGTCATAACTAGCAAAGTTCCTGAAAAAGAGAACACGTTGTAGGACAGATTCAGCTGGTCGCTTCCAAGCCTAGCCAGCAACCTGAAAAGCATGCCTCTCGGCCCAAGGATATTGATGTACGCCACTGCACCAATGTAAGGTGGAATGACAAGCGGAACAGCCAGAAGCCAGCGCCAGATTCGTCTGCCTGGCAGGTCGGTCCGTGTAATTAGCCACGCCAGACCTACGCCGATAACTATACTGCCGATTGTTACTGAAGTGGCTAGCGATAGCGTCCTCCAGAGCAGATTGGGTATGCGCGTACCGATAAGTCTGAGCCAGCTCGCCCTTCCTGCCGTCAAGGACTGGTATACAACGTAAATCAGCGGAATAGACATCACAAGGGCAACACTTATGGCAGCAAGCAGCAGCGAAACATTAGGTACATTCCCGTTCCAAAAATGACGATTGTATTTTCTGATCATAGAGGTCAGTTTGCGGCCTTTATGATCATCTGCTGTTTTTCTAACTGCCATTTTTCCACCTGCCCCATACTGTTTTTCCTGATAAGCTTTAATCTTACTGGTTGATTATCTTAGATTCAAGTCTAAACCTGCATCTTCGATGAGGTTGCGTGTATCTTCAAAGTAGTTTCCAAGTTCCATAAGCCGCATATCCTGAAGCTGAAGCTCATCCAGTCTGACTGCTTGCTCAAATGGAGGCTCGAGGTCTCTGTTCATCGGAACTTCAAGCGATTCACCGACAAAGGCCAGCTGATTTTCCTCTTCCATCAACCAGTCAAGGAAGATGTCAGCCGCTTCCGGATTTGGGCTGTTCTCCAAAAGGCCTACACCCGCTGCATTGACAATGGCACCCATTTCGCCTTCACCTTGGTCCGTATATACGAAACCGACGTTGTTAGCGGTAGGTTCCATCAGTTGCTGGTGATAATAGTAGTTGTTAACCAAGCCAAAGGCATGAACCCCTTCACCAACAGCTCTTCTAATGTCTCCGTGCCCCTCAAAGATACCTGCTGCATTTTCCTGGATAGCATCGACCCAATCCCGTGTTCTCTCATCGCCCCATTCGTGTCTTAAGGCAGATACATTGGAAATCATGCCACCATTTCCGCCCCGAGTGATTGCAAAACCATTCGAAACATCTGAATAGTCATTTTCCAGCAAATCTTCCATCCGACTCGGTACATCCGCTTCGTCAATCATGTCCTTGTTGTAAATAAATCCACGCGCTCTGGAAGATAAAGCAATCCATTCATTGTTTTCTGCACGATAGGCTGCTTCGATGGACTCCACATTTTCAGGCTCTGTCGGACGCAGCAGGTCTTCTCTTGCTAAATATTCCATAGATCCAATGTCATTTGAAATAAAGACGTCTGCCTGGACATTTCCGCTCTCTTCCATGATTTGAAGCGGTTCGATACCGTGCAGGGCACTCACTTCTATACCCGTGTCCTCTTCAAATTTATCCAGCAGATCTCCAACAAAAATCTCGTTTCGGGAGGAATAGACAACGAGTTCCTGAGCCTCTCCATCCGTTGCTCCTTCACTTTGACAACCCGCCAGTACAGTTAATGACGCACCTGCAAATAAAAGCTTAAACATTGAGTTATTCATAAATCATGACCACCTTATCATTTTAATTGAGAACGATTATCAATCTCAATTAAAATGATACTCGAAACATTTGAGCACGTCAATCTTTTGTTTGTCTATTCACAAGTCAATGTTCATTATTATTCGATAACGGTAATGTCTTTACTTGATATATCAAACCTTACCTGTTCATTAACCTCTATATCAAAGCTTATCGGTGCATTAATGAGCAAGGGTGTCGGAGCCAAGCTACTATGACCTTCCGCTGTCAGATGGATCTCCTGAGAATCGCCCCCATAGACAATCCGATCAACACAACCGCTGTACCTGCCCGTTTCAGACACCGCGATGTTTTCAGGACGAATAGACAGCATCACCTTAGACAGAGCCGGCTGAAGGATCCCTTCCAGCTGATCAAACGTTCCAACACTAGTGTTTATACTCTGGCCGTCTTTACTGACCACACCCTGAAGGAGATTGGTTTTCCCGACGAACTGAGCGACAAAGCAGTTGGAAGGACAGCGATATAGTTCTTTCGGCGTGGAAACTTGCTGGATCGTTCCATCTTTCATGACTACGATCTTATCAGCGACGGCAAAGGCGTCTTTTTGATCATGGGTGACAATGATTGCGGTCGCATTAGCCTTCTTGAGAATCGAAGAAATATCGAACCGCATTTTTTCTCTCAGACTGGCATCAATATTACTGAAGGGCTCATCAAGAAGAATAACGTGTGGCTTAGGTGCAAGCGCCCGTGCGATCGCTACACGCTGCTGCTGACCTCCTGACAGTCTGGACGGAATCATATCCGCATAGTCTTCCAGTTCGACCAGTTCAAGCATTTCATTGACCCGTTTAATTTTCTGACTTCTTCTCATGTTCTTCAGACCGAACATGATATTTTTAGCCACAGTCATATGAGGAAACAAAGCATGTTCCTGGAAAACCATGCCGATCCCCCGTTTTTCTGCAGGTGTCACGTCGGACTCAGACACGATATACCTCTGATCGACCTGAATCGTACCCCCAGAAGGGTTTTCAAAGCCGGCAATCATTCTCAGCGCGGTAGTTTTACCGCATCCACTTGGCCCAAGCAAAGAAACGATTTCTCCTTTATTTATACTGAAACTGATCTGATCGACCGCAGGAGCCAGGTTCCCCTCGAAGCGTTTGGTCAGATTATTGATATGAATAAATGACATGTGAAAAACTCCTACTCTTATGCGTTCGTCCGTATTGAGAAAGATTATCAATTAAAAAAAGTATAGCATAGATTGTGAACAAATAACATACGTCTCCTTATTTTGCCTCATTAAATTCATAGAATTATAAAAAACAGTTCCTACCTGTTCACATCAGTAAAAATCATGGTAAACTGGTTAATAGTGGAGTGCATCAGCTAAGGAGGAAATAAGTTGACGGAAATTATTGTAATCATTATGGCCTATCTGCTGGGTTCGATCCCATCAGGGGTGTGGGTAGGCCAGCTTTTTTTTCAGACCGATATCAGACAGCACGGTAGCGGAAGCTCCGGAACGACCAACACGTTTAGAGTGCTTGGGAAAAATGCCGGGACGGTTGTATTGATTCTGGACATAGCCAAAGGTACGGTTGCAGCCTTTCTGCCTGTCTGGTTCGGTCTTTCCCTTCATCCGATGATTGCTGGTATCTTTGCTGTAATCGGGCATGTATATCCGATATTTGCCGGTTTTAAAGGTGGGAAAGCCGTCGCTAC
Source organism: Alkalibacterium sp. m-11 (assembly GCF_054658155.1). Classification (NCBI taxonomy): domain Bacteria; kingdom Bacillati; phylum Bacillota; class Bacilli; order Lactobacillales; family Carnobacteriaceae; genus Alkalibacterium; species Alkalibacterium sp. m-11. Next base: position 18,452 of record NZ_BAAGIR010000006.1, on the reverse strand, counting down.
AAGCGCCGGAATTGTGCTCGGCGCTCAGCCTTTACTCGCTTTAGGGTTATTGATCATATGGGGAAGCATTTTATATACATCCAGCATGGTCAGTCTGGCCAGTATCATCACAGCAGTGATTGCCGCTTTGGCTTCTCTGTTTTTAGGTGATTTAATCTTTGCAGTGATCATATGGACAGCCATGGTACTGGTCCTGGTCCGCCACCGGTCAAATATTGAGCGGATAAGAAAAGGTGAAGAAAATCGTGTGCCATTTGGACGGAACCGTTCAGGCAGCTAATCGGGTCATATATCCGGAAAAGAAATAAAGAAAGCCGGCAGGAATAAATATTCCTGCCGGCTTTCTTTATATTCTTCTATAAGATAAAGGAGCTAATGCGGATCAGAATTTCTGACCCCGCTATCCAGTTTAGTGGACTGGATCTAGAAAAGGGCCCGCTACGCAATTTTTGCCTTGAGCCTTGGCCCGGTATAAATTACGGTCTGAGCATGTAACCAATTCTTCAACCGTCTGCCCGCTTTCATAAAGCGTAAACCCTATACTGACTGAAACAGCTTCATTCATCAGAAATTCATTGTGAATCACTGCCAGGCGGCAGCCATTTAGCTTTGCTTCTTCTACAGAACAGTTAGGAAGAATCAGAAGAAACTCTTCTCCTCCGTAACGGCCGGCCACTCCTTGGTCTGACAAGCTGTCTTGCAGCGTCCTGGCCGTTTCCTTAAGAACATAGTCCCCAAAGACATGACCTTTATTATCATTGACTTGCTTAAAGTCATCGATATCGACCATGGCAGCTACTAGAGACTTCTTATTTATGCCACTCAAGGACATTTGCGCCTTAAGCTGTCCCATAATCGACCGTCGGTTACAGATGCCTGTCAAGTCATCCTGGTCCATCAGCTGAATCAAAGTAGCTGCCAGATCTTCAAGGTTTCCTTCTTTTTCTTTCCTGTGCGTGATGTCAAACACGATCCCCGACGCAAAGAGTGGGGACCCGTCCGTTAGTCTTCTGGTCACTTTTCCCCTATCGTAGTACCATTTCCAGCTGCCATCTTTGGCCTGGATCCGGTATTCCACTTCGTATACCGGCGTAAGCCCTTTGAGATGGTCGGACATTTGTTCCATAATCCGGTCATAGTCTTCGGGATGCAGTCGGCTGGTAAAAAAATCATAAGGAACCTTTACTGGCAGTTCCTCCTTGGTGTATCCCAGAGCCTGTGCCTTAAGCGGGTTAAACATGACTTCATTGGTCTGAACATTCCAGTACCAGTGCCCCAGGTTTCCTCTCCAGGGATAATCCAGCCGAACTTCCGCCTCTTTTTCTTTCAGCAATTCCTGAATAAAGATCGCCTGTGAGTCGATCTGGTCGATCAGTTCTTTTTTAGATAGCCCATCAACTGACTTATCCCTCATCTGTCCCCCACTTTTCTTCGGCCAATTTACAGAATGTAACGGCTGAGATCTCTGTCTTCTACAATGTGGCCGATTTTATCTTCTACATATTTCTCAGTGATCTTGACTTCGCCCATGCTCATATCAGGGGATTCAAAGAGCAGATCTTCCAGCAGACGTTCTAAAATCGTATGCAGACGTCTGGCACCGATATTTTCTGTCGACTCGTTGACTTCAAAAGCGATGTGGGCAATCTTTTCGATCGCATCCATCGTGAAGACAACTTCGATATTTTCAGTTCCCAAAAGTTCCCGGTACTGATTGACTAGCGCATTCTGTGGTTCTGTCAGGATTTTGACGAAATCATCAGCCGTCAAGTCGTTCAGTTCGACACGGATCGGGAAACGTCCCTGAAGCTCAGGAATCAAATCACTTGGCTTGGACAAGTGGAAAGCACCAGAACCGATGAAGAGGATATGGTCAGTGTTAACTGTTCCAAATTTTGTACGGACACTTGATCCTTCAACGATTGGAAGGATGTCTCGCTGTACGCCTTCTCTCGATACCTGACCACTGTTCTGCTGACCTTTGGACGTGATTTTGTCGATCTCATCAATAAAGATGATACCGCTGTTTTCTGTCAGGTGAACCGCGTCTGCATTAATGTCTTCCTGATTGATCAGCTTGTCCGCTTCTTCTTCAGTGAAGATCTTCACTGCTTCCTTCACTGTCACCTTACGCTTGACTTTCTTCGTTGGTGTAAGTGCTCCAAATGTCTCAGATAAGTCGATACCCATGGATTCCATCGGTGCACTCATTGGATTGTTAGGCGTTTTTTTCTTTTCTTCGATCTTGATCTCTACTTCACGGCTATCCAGCATTCCTCTAGAAATCTGTTCCTTCAATTCATCACGTTTGGAAGAGATTTCTGAAGTGACGGTTTCCTCTTCGTCTTCCTGGTTATGAGGAAACTGGTTAGGGTCCATGCCCATACCTCTGAACATGCCGGCAAGAGGATTATTGTCATACGCACTCTTTTCTTTCTTGATGCCCGGTGCCAATACTTTAGCAACACGGTCAATTGCTCTTTTTTCAGCACGTCCTTTAACATTCTTGCGGTATTCCTCTTTGACAAGCTGAACGGCAGATTCAGTCAGGTCGCGAACCATGGATTCGACGTCGCGGCCAATATAACCCACTTCTGTAAACTTAGTCGCTTCAACTTTGATAAACGGTGCATCCACAATCGCAGCCAGACGTCTGGCAATTTCAGTTTTACCTATACCGGTAGCACCGATCATCAGAATATTTTTAGGGGTGATTTCTTTCTGCATGTCGTCATCCAGCTTCAGGCGACGGTAGCGATTACGCAGGGCAACAGCTACGGCTTTTTTAGCATCATTCTGTCCGACGATGTATTCATCCAGGCGACTTACGATTTCTCTAGGGGTCAAATCTTTTCTTGTTCTCATATTGTCCGTCTCCTTACAGTTTTTCCGTTACGATATTATGGTTGGTATAAACGCAGATATCTGCTGCAATAGTCAGGCTGTCTTTGGCAATCGTTTCAGCAGACAGACCATCGCCGTATTTTTTCAGTGCACGAGCAGCTGAAAGGGCAAAGTTCCCTCCTGAACCAATTCCTAGAATGCCATCGTCAGGCTGGATTACTTCTCCATTACCTGAAATAAGCAGCATCTGTTCTTTGTTCATGACAATAAGAAGAGCTTCAAGATTCTTCATCATCTTGTCTGTACGCCACTCCTGTGCCAGTTCAACAGCAGCACGCATCAGGTGACCATTATACTGATTCAGATAGCCCTCGAACTTTTCTTCAAGAGTAAAGGCATCTGCCACACTGCCTGCAAATCCAACGAGAACTTCGTTGTTATAAATTTTTCGAACTTTACGTGCTTTGCCTTTCATCACAACTTGTTCACCCATTGTGACTTGACCATCTCCAGCCATTGCGCATTCACCATTATGCTGGATTGCAAGAATCGTTGTTGCATGAAATTGTGTCATGTTCAAACCTCCGTATTTATCTTTCTTTACTTTTTGATTTCTCGTCGTTCCACTAACCAATGTATAACCTTTTCTTTCCATTGTAAAGAGCAAGATGCTGAAAGGTCTAACCTGTCTGATTAGGTAAGCCATTTTATAAGAATGATTCATCAGGCTCTAGGATGGAAGGCATTGTAATCTTTCTGTAGGTGTTCAGTCGTTACATGCGTATACACTTGAGTAGACGACAGACTTTTATGCCCCAGAAGCTCCTGTACAGTTCGAATATCCGCTCCATTGTTGAGCAGATGAGTAGCAAAGGTATGCCTCAGCATGTGCGGGGAAATTTTGTTCGTCAGACTGCTTTCCTTAATCAGCTGGGTCAGGACAAAATGAATCCCGTTTTGTGTAATCGGCTCACCATGATGATTGACGAAAAGATGATCATGTGTTTTATTGTACCGGGTCATCAGTACCTCACGTCCACTGACCAGATAGGCTTTCATTGCTTCACCGGCATAATGTCCAAATGGGATATAGCGTTCTCTGTTTCCTTTTCCTTTAACAAAGAGCATGCCCATGGTGAAGTCCACGTCATCTACTTGAATCCCCTGACATTCACTGACACGAATCCCCGTTCCATACAGCAGTTCCAGAAGCGCCTGATTCCTGTAGTCAAGTGGTGTATCTCCTTCTGCAGCCTTGAAGAGCGCATCCATTTCCTTCTCATAGAAAAAGGTCGGCAGTCTGGATCCCCTTTTCTTCACGTGTAGATATGAGAAGGGATTGTCACTGACAATTTCGTTATTTAAAAGAAACTGATAAAATGCGCGAAGACTGGAGATCTTACGTGAAATGGAAGCTCTCGAGTATTTTCTGTCTGTCAGGTAGCTCAAATAAATCCGGGCATCCGACAGTTCTACAGCTAGAAGGTCCGCTTCACCTGTTTCATTTAGGAAGACAGTAAATGCTTTAATGTCATCGATATAAGCCTGATTAGTATGTTCCGAATAGTGTCTTTCATTGTTCAAGTAATCTGAAAACAGATTCAGCCATTTTTTTGTCATGTCTCTTCACCCTCCGCTATCCCTATTTTAACACATTGTGGGCCAATGCGCATGAAGCTCTAACGCCTTTGTTTAGATTCAGATGTCCCTCTCATACGTCGGATAATTACTCCAGATAAGCATATTTAATTGATAAAAAGACCGCTCAGGATCTGATATCAGATCTGAACGGCCTTAAATAGGTGAGTTTATCTATTTATTTCTGCGGGGCTTCTTCGTAATCACAATTTGAACATTTGACCTGACTTTGCTTCCTGGTGTTCTTTTCAACAAGATAGTGGTCACATTTCGGACAGTCACGACCGATGGGTTTATCCCATGACGTGAAGTCACAATCAGGGTAGTGTTCGCAGCCATAGAAAATTCGGCTCTTCTTGGATTTACGTTCAACTACTTCACCTTTTTTACACTTCGGACAAGTAACACCCAGTTTTTTCACAATCGGTTTCGTGTTGCGGCAGTCAGGGAAATTCGAGCAGGCATAGAACTTGCCGTAACGTCCCATTTTTATGACCATTGGCGAGCCGCATTTTTCGCAGTCAAACCCGGCTGGCTCGTCTTCGATTTCAACTTCTTCCAGCTCTTTTTCTGCATGAGTGACTTCTTCTTTAAACGGACGATAGAACTGATCAATGACTTCGATCCATTCCTTTTTCCCTTCCTCGACGGCATCCAGGTCTTTCTCCATATCAGCTGTAAAGTTGACGTCCACAATATTAGGGAAAAATTCTCCGATGATCTGATTGACAATATTGCCTAATTCAGTCGGTTCGAATCGTTTGTTCTTCAACGTGACATAATATCTGCGCTGAATCGTTTCAAGTGTCGGTGCATAGGTGGACGGTCTGCCCACTCCGTTTTCTTCCAGGGTCTTGATCAGTGTCGCTTCACTGTAGCGTGCAGGCGGCTGAGTGAAGTGTTGATTCGGCTCCAGAGAGTCCAGTTTAACTGAATCGCCTTCCTCCAGTTCCGGCAGCATGTTGTCTTTTTCTTTCTTGCTCTCAGAGTAGACCATCTGATACCCTTTGAATTTCACTTTTGATCCATTCGCACGGAACATGACGTCATTCTGCTCGATATCGACACGCATCGTATCGTAAACAGCAGGTTTCATCTGACTGGCAATAAATCTGGACCAGATCAGCTGATACAGCTTATACTGGTCTTTACTTAAATACTGCTTGATGTCTTCAGGTTTTCTTGAGGCACTAGTTGGACGGATCGCTTCGTGCGCATCCTGAGCCCCACTTTTATTCTGCTGTTTTTTCGGCTTGGACGCCGCATATTCTTCTCCGAACTCACTGACGATCAGTTCATTGGCTTCAGCTTTTGCTGTTTCTGACAGACGAGTTGAATCTGTACGCATATATGTGATCAGACCGACAGCTCCGCCTCTCCCTAAAGAGATTCCTTCATACAGCTGCTGGGCGACCATCATCGTTTTACGAGTCCTGAAATTGATCTTGCCGGCAGCTTCCTGCTGGAGACTACTGGTTGTAAAAGCAGGATGCGGGTTACGTCGGCGTTCTTTTCTGACGACTTTTTTGACGTCGAACTCACCGGACTGGTCTATTTTTTCAAGTACAGCCTGGACTGCCTCATTATTCGGTAGATCTGCTTTTTTACCATTCAAGCCGTAGTAATTGGCCTTGAATTTACTTCTTTTCTTCAAAAAATTGGCTTCCAGAGACCAGTATTCTTCAGGTTTGAAATCTTTAATTTCCTTTTCACGGTCACAGATCATTTTCAGAGCAACCGACTGGACACGCCCGGCACTCAGTCCACGTTTGACTTTCTTCCATAGAAGAGGGCTGATGTGGTATCCTACGATCCGGTCAAGGACACGTCTGGCCTGTTGAGAGTCAATCAGGTTTTCATCCAGATGACGTGGGTTCTTCAGAGCATTCTTCACGGCATCTTTAGTGATCTCGTTAAATACCACTCTATTTTTCTCTTCATTATTCAAGTCCAGCAGAAAACTCAGATGCCAGGCAATCGCTTCACCTTCGCGGTCCGGGTCGGCTGCGAGAAAGACTTTTTCCGCTTTTTTAGCGTGCTTCTTCAGGTCCTTGATAACCGGTCCTTTTCCGCGAATCGTGATGTAGTCCGGCTGGTAGTCATTCTCGAAATCGACACCCATCCTACTTTTCGGCAGATCGCGTATATGCCCTAAACTGGCAACGACTTTATAATTTCGTCCTAAATATTTTTCTATAGTTTTTGCTTTAGCAGGTGATTCGACGATCACCAGATATTTGAAAGCCATACTGATGGCTCCTCCCTTTTGTGTTCCATTTTTACAAGGTATTCAAGTAACTGCACGACTTAGTGTCTTCACAATCAAAGAATCGTTTACCATCATATGTCATCTTAAATGGATTTGTCAACTTAGAATATTAAAAATTGTAATTATTTTCACTAATAATTGTCCCACTCTTCTAAAATATCTGAACTTTTTAGACAGGAAATAGCTCCACTTCTGATCAGCTCATTGCATCCGACAGACAGCTCACTCAGTACAGATCCGGGCACTGCAAACACATCCCTTCCCTCTTCAAGGGCCAGTCGTGCAGTGATCAGACTACCACTTCTACTTTTCGCTTCAACTACGAGAATTCCTCTGGAGAGCCCGGATATAATACGGTTACGTGCCGGAAAATGGTGTTTCCTGGGAGGCGTGCCGAACGGATACTCACTGATCACCAGCTGCTCTTCTCCCATCTTCTTCTGTACTGTCCGGTTAGTTGCAGGATAAGCGCGATCCAACCCTGTTCCCACAACGCCGACCGTTTTTCCGTTGGCTGTCATAGTCAAACTGTGTGCAGCAGCGTCCACACCTTTTGCGAGGCCACTGACGACAGTGATTCCAGCCTTGCTTAAGTCGGGAATCAGTATCTCGAGAACTCTTGAAGCATAAGCCGTACTGTCTCTAGCTCCTACTATTCCAAGTAATCTACCGGTTAGGAGTGATCTGTCCCCTTTACAGAAAATGACAAGTGGCGGGTCAAAGATCTCTTTTAGATTATGGGGATAGTCGGATGATAATATAGAGAGTAAATAAACCGATGAGGCTTTATAGCGGTCATTTAGTTGCATTATAGGCAAATCCCTGTCATAACGCAAAAATGAAGCTCGTTTGTTCTCTGACACCATCCGTCTTTTCTTCCCTACCCATTCAAATTTATTCAGTTCCGGTATCCTTTCAGCTGCCAGCTGCCATTTCTCTGACAAGGTGAGAAATGGGCAATGTGCCAGACTGAATAACAGACGGTCTTTCGGATCAATTATCATTTATCTTCCTCCAATAAAAAAAGTTTCTATCTATCTCATTGATGAAATAGATAAAAACTCATGAAAAAAGTTGGAATAACTTAAAAATAGGTACTGACGGGCTTGAATGAGCGCCTATGAATAGGCGTTGGCCCATATTTTTCAAGACCTTCCAAGTGCTGTTTAGTTCCGTATCCAGCATTTTTACCGAATCCGTAACCTGGATAAATTGTATCATAATCTGACATCAGCTCATCTCGAGTCACTTTTGCGATAATCGACGCCGCAGCAATCGAAATGCTTCTGGCATCTCCCTTTATGATCTTCTCCTGAGCAATAGGCAGATCGAGCTGCATTGCATCAATAAGCAGATGATCCGGCCTGATCGACAAGTCTGTGACAGCACGGGTCATCGATACACGGGTGGCCTGATAAATATTCAGACGATCGATGTCTTCTGCTGGAACAACCGAATAACTAATTGCCAGAGCCTGTTCTCTGATTTTACTTACCCAGTACTCTCTCTCCTTCAAACTAAGCTGCTTGGAATCATTGATTCCGATCAGCTCGGGTGACGGCGGGAGAATAACTGCTGCAGATACAACGGGTCCTGCCAGAGGGCCTCGACCTACTTCATCCACACCGGCAATATAAGAAGCACCCTGTTCATAGGCACGGTTTTCAAATGCCTGCATGGTCTCAAACTGAGTTAAAAGCTCTGCCTGTTTCGCTGCCTGGCGTTTCCAGCTTCTGACAGCCTGCTTCACACCAGCTCGCTCATCAGCTTCAAGTGCAGTCAGTGCTTCATCTGAAAGAGTCCTGCTGCTAGCCAGCATGTCCTTGATTTCTTTAATCGTCTGTTTTTTCTTTGATATCTGATGGTCGTTCAAAAGTAAACCGTCCTAACTGTCCGTTTCGTATTTCGTATATGACTGTTTTTGATGCCCGGTCATAATCATCTCGAAATCCACGTTTATGAGAGATTGTCATGAGCAGCTCCGGCATCGATTCACTCGTCTCAAGGTCTTCATCAAGCTTATACCGAGCAGCAAGAGCTCCTGGATAATTATCTCTCAGATATTCCATAGCATATATAGCAATATCATCCAGGTGAAGAAGCGTATCCTTGATTGCTCCTGTAACAGCCAGACGCTTGCCGACTTCCTGATCTTCGAACTTCGGCCAGAGAATACCTGGTGTATCAAGAAGTTCCAGTTCTTTTCCGTATTTGATCCACTGTTGTGCTTTAGTCACACCAGGCTTATTACCAGTTCTGGCAATATTCTTGCGTGCAAAGCGGTTGATAAGCGTCGATTTTCCTACATTTGGAATTCCTACACAGACTGCACGAATCGCTCGCATTTTCAGACCTTTCTGCTCACGTTTATCGAAGAAAGGCTGCAGTACTTTCTTAGCCAGCTGCATCACTTCTTTTAGACCCTGTCCCTGCTGCGCGTTGATCGAAACAGCAGGGATACCCTGCTCATCATAGTACCTGATCCATTCAGCTGTTCGCTTAGGATCAGCCAGATCGCTCTTCATCAGGACCATAACGTGAGGCTTGTCTCCGATCATCTCTTTTATATCAGGGTTCTTGCTTGAATAAGGGATACGAGCATCGACGAGTTCGAAGACAATATCGACCATCTTCAGTTTTTCAGTAAATTCTCTTTTTGCTTTGGCCATATGGCCGGGGTACCACTGTATTACCACATTATCAATCCTCTTTCATACCATTGCTCAATCCAGACCACCGATGCGGTCGATCGGCCAGATCCGTAAACTTGTTTCTCCTATGACAGAATCGATATCGATAAAGCCAAAGGAGCGACTGTCCTTAGAGTTGACCCGATTATCCCCCATAACGAAGAACGATCCCTCAGGAACTCTTTCAACGCCTTCAAGCGTCTGAAGGCTGAAGTCACTATTATAATAAGCCGCAACCTCATCACTTTCCTGTGATAAGTCAACGTAAGCCTCCTCCACCGGTCTGCTGTTAAGATAAAGGACCTGATCTCGGTAAGAGATTTCATCTCCGGGAATACCGATCACACGTTTAATATATTGTTTATCCGGGTCTTCGGGAGCTGGAAAAACAACAATATCGAACCGGTCGACACTGGAGACTTTGTTGAGGAGAAGTCTGTCTTCATGCTCAAGTGTCGGATTCATAGAGTCCCCTTCTACACTTACCGGCGCGAACAGGAAGGTTCGAATAGCAACAAAAATTCCTGTAATGACGATAATATATAAGAATGTACTGACTAACTCCTGGGCAAAACTTTTCTTTTTGTAACTTTTTTTTCTGTTTCTGCCTGTATTATGCCGTTCGTTGCGAGGTTCAAATGATGTGTCGCTCACAGTCATCCCTGCTTTCTTCGTGTTTTCACTCTGTAGCTCTATTCTACACTAAAAAAGATAGAGAAAGAAAATAAGGTGATTAACTTCCACACGTTACTTTCTTCCTCTATAGATTTTATTCATTATTTAATAAAAAGTCTACAGCTCTATCATATTGTGTGTCGTTCTCATTGATCAGTTCGCGAAGTGCCTCGATAAGAACACTAGCTGTCGTACCGGATACAACGCCGTCAGCATCCAGATCGTTTTCTTCCTGGAAAGATTTAACAGCAGCCTGAGTCTCAGTATCAAAGGAATTATCCACTTCCCCGATATCATAACCCAGTGCATCAAGAATGCCGTTGATGTTTTCGATTTCTTCAGAAACATCTCCTACCTGATACGTTTCTTCAGGATTGATGAACAGGAAACTCTGATATTCAGGCATTTCCACTTCAATATCCGGCTGAATCGGTTCTTCAGTGACCCAGTCACCATCAGCTGTCAGCCAGCGGCCGGCAGTGAACTTCACTTCTCCATCGCCTGACAGAGGAAGGATGTTCTGAATCGTTCCTTTTCCAAAGGTAGGTGTTCCGATAAGAGGAATATCAGCAGACTGACTCATCGCTCCAGCTAGAATCTCTGAAGCACTGGCGCTTCCTCCATCTATGAGCAGAACGGCCTGCTGATCAAATTTAAAGTCACCGTATTCTCCCGAATCTGCCACGTAAATGAAGGGTTCTTCATCTCTTCCCTGAGACTGCATGATCGGTTCTCCATCTTCAACAAAGATATTAGAGATGCGAATAGCTGAGTTCAGCAGTCCACCTGGATTCCCGCGGACGTCGAATATGAACTGTTCTGCGCCCTGGTCCTTAAGCTCTTCAATCGCTTCGACCAGCTCTTCGTAGGTAGACAAATTGAAATTGGTAATGTGCACGTAACCAATGGTCGGATTGTCTTCGTCCAGTTCGTACCGGACTGACTCAACAGGGATCGAATCTCTCGTCAGTGTGATGTTGAACATGTTTTCTCCCCGTAAAATGAGAAGCTCGACTTCAGACCCCTGTGGCCCTCTTATAAGAGAGACAGCTTCATTGATATTTAAATCTGCGACCGACTCATTATCGACCTCAACAATATAGTCATTCGGCATCAAGCCTGCTTCTTCAGCAGGGGAACCGGCAATCGGGGAAACGATACGCACGTATTCGCCTTCCTTCATGACTTCAGCTCCAATTCCTTCAAAGGAGCCTTGAATATCCTCATCCATTGAAGTCGCTTCTACTGCGTCAAGATATTCTGTATATGGATCACCTACAGCATCAGCCATGCCTTCCAGTGCGCCTTCTATCAACGTCTGTGAGTCTATTTCTTCAAGATGCTGAGTCATGAGTATAGAATACATTTCTTCGATAGGCTGAAAATCTACCGGCTGTGTGGTCTCTTCATCAGTAAAATCAAGTACCGTTTCAGTTTCTGAATGATCGTTTTCCTCAGCTGCATCTCCGAAATAGCTCAGCCCAAGAGCAGTACTTGCTATAGCAACAACGAGTACGATTATAAGTGATCCGATATATAAAGATAAACTGACTTTTCTTGTCTCTTTTTGTGAATCAGGTTCATGTTGCATGAGAGTCCCCTTTTCTTATAGCTTAGTTAGCTTGTGCTTCCATTCTTAAAGCAGCCTCCAGTGCAATAATCATCATGTCGTTAAAGGTTGTCTGTCTTTCTTCTGCAGTTGTTTCTTCACCTGTCAGAAGGTGATCACTAATAGTCAGTAATGCGAGAGCTCTCTTATTGTACTTAGCGGCCAATGAGTAGAGTCCTGCTGCTTCCATTTCAACTGCCAGCACACCATAGTCAGCAAGCTTCTGCTTGTCCAGTTCAGCATTATAGAAACGGTCAGCACTCAACACATTACCGACACGGATACTCATGTTTTTATCCATTCCGATATCGTAGGCGTGTTTAAGCAGATCGAAATCTGCGATCGGTGCAAAGTCGACCTGATTATTGAATATCTGACGGTGTAGACTGGAATCTGTAGTCGCTGCCTGTGCGAGTACGACGTCACGGATCTTGATTTCTTTTTTCATCCCGCCAGCTGATCCGACACGAATCAGATTCTCCACACCGTATTCCTGAATCAGTTCTTCACCGTAAATCATAACGGAAGGGATGCCCATACCGGTTCCCTGAACAGATATCTCCTGGCCTTTGTAGGTTCCAGTATAACCAAACGCATTTCTGACGGCATTATACTGCTTAACATCTTCCAGGAATGTTTCCGCGATGTATTTAGCACGAAGCGGATCCCCCGGCATTAAAACTGTTTTAGCAATGTCTCCCTGTTTTGCTCCAATATGTGTACTCATGATAAATTCTCCTTTGACTGTTATAGTTTCCTATCTGTTTGTTTCTCTATATTCCTGAAATACTTCATCGAACAAGGTCATTGACTCCACGTAGTCTGCATTCAACTCAAGGTAGTCTGACAGCTCGTCATAATCCTCAGATTGCTTGGGAAATGTGCCATCTCTGGAAACGGCATTGGCGAACAGCGTGAAGTCATCTTTTTTGTAAGGATCTGCCAGCGTTTTGACAAAATGATAAAATGAGCGTCTCATTCAGTGCCCACCTGTTTTCTGTCGTTGACCCATTCCTGGCGCTGTCTTTTTTCTTCTGCATATAACCTTGGATTCTTTTTGTAAAACTGCTGATGCTCATCTTCCGCCCGATAAAACGTCTGTGCCTGTTCAATTTCAGTCACAATAGGATCTTTATACTTTCCGCTGTCTTCCAGACGTCTTTTTGAGTCCCGTGCAGCTTTTTCCTGCGCTTCATTATAATAGAAGATAACCGGTCGGTAACTGTCCCCGCGGTCCATGAACTGACCCATAGCATCGGTAGGATCAGTCTGCTGCCAGTACATCTCCAGCAGATCGTCAAACGACACACGTTTTTCATCATACTCGATCAGTACAGCTTCAGTATGCCCTGTCTTCTGGCTTTTCACTTCTTCATAAGTTGGATTTTCGACATGGCCGCCAGTATATCCGGACTCTACATTCAGTATACCTTCCATTTCTTCAAAAGGCTGGACCATGCACCAGAAACATCCCCCAGCTAGTAAAGCTTTTTCCATCGTATTCAATCCTTTCACACATCATGATAAATGATTATCAGTATATCATCTTACAGCCTCTTCAGGCAAAATAATATTCAATCTGATATCATCTTCCTGCAGATCGATACGCTGCATAGCGAACTGAAGGTCATTTTCGAGCTGAAACTCGTTCAATGCTACCAGAATCATCTGCTGCTCACTATCTACTCTTATCCATTGAGGAAGATCAAGCTGCTGGCCGAGAACATTCATTGCGATCCCAATAGGTAAATCGAATGACCCTAATTGTATCGAAGTTGCCCTAAGCTGTAAATTGCCGTCATCGACAACATAAGGGTCCATTCTCAATAAAAAGTCTACATCAAAACCGAAGACTTGGAGAGCCCCGCTCAACTGTACATCCTCATCAATCACTACATTGTACCCGGCAAACTGTTCATCCAGCTCTTCTTCCAGATAAAGATTGATGACCCGATTAAGTTGATTTTTATCTGTTACAACTTCGAAGCTCAAACTGTCTTCGATTACTGTCAAGTCTCCAGCTTGTTCTCCTGTATAGTCTGAATTGGACGGTTGCAGACCAACAATAATCCAAATGCTTAATGAGATGATGATACCCAGCAGAATAAGGAAGGCCCACATCCATCCGTTTGTTCCTCTATTTCTATTTCCACGTGATTCTGCCACTTGCTGTCTCCTTTCGAGCATTTTAATTTCAGTTGTGTTATTTCATTTAACTGAGTGCTGTAAATATGTTATAATTCCGACTACAAGATAGAAGTAGTCTTTCTAAAGTAGTATACCAAATATTTGATTGGTCGTACAGAATGTGAGAGACAAAGGAGGCGTCTATGTCAAATTTTACAGATCACCCAGTATTTTCAAAAAAATATCTGGTATTTAATGAAGTACTGAACGCAATTACTCATGGAATAGGAGTAATTTTGAGTATTGTCGGTCTAGTGTTTCTTGTTCAGAAAGGGCTGGAATATGGCGGTGCAGTTGAAGTGACATCCTATACTGTTTACGGATCTACACTGATCCTGCTGTACTTGTCCAGTACGCTTTATCACAGTCTTACGTTTACTCGAGCAAGAAAAGTCTTTCGAGTGATCGATCACTGCAGTATTTTTCTGCTCATTGCCGGAACATACACACCTTATACTCTGATTACGATCGGAGGAAGGCTTGGAGCAATACTGACATCAGTCATATGGCTGATTGCCTTGCTGGGTGTTGTATATAAAACGGTCTGGTTCAAAAAATTCCAAGGTCTTTCAGTCTGGTTGTATATTGCAATGGGTTGGATCTCTTTATTTTTCCTCAACTACTTGTACCAGGGACTTGGCACTAGAGGATTCATCTGGTTAATGGCTGGAGGAGTTTCCTTTACAGTCGGTGCACTGTTCTACAGACTGAAACATGTTAAATATATGCATGTTGTCTGGCATCTGTTCGTACTGACAGGAACTGTATGCATGTTCTTTTCAATTTATCTTTACACTTAAGACAATCTCAAGCTAAATTCAATACTCTGCACAGTAAGTAATTTTTCTAGATACAGAAAAAGTCACACCCCGATCAGTCGGTGTGACTTTTTTTATATCAGATAAATGCTCGTAGCAGGAATCAGTCTTTTATCCGTTCAAAAATCTGAAATGTGTGTGGATGACGGTTCTTCTCATCTACAGTTCCGTCTACCTCTTCAATCAGCTTAAACTTACTGTAATCAATTTCTGGAATGTAAGTATCGCCCTCAAATGACTCGTGGATCACTGTCCGGTAAAGTCTATCGACTTCTCCTACGAAGGCCTCAAAAAGTGACACGCCTCCGATTATATGGAGAGGCTTGTCAGTCGCAGCCACATCCAGCAGCTCTTCTTTTGAGTGTGTGACAACTACACCTTCCATTTGAAAATCTGAATTGCGTGTCATCACATAATTGATTCGCTCTTTTAAAGGAGGATTCGGAATACTGTCTAAAGTTTTACGTCCCATAGCCACGTTACCTGTCAAAGTGACCTTCTTGAAGAAGGCCATATCTGCCGGCAACGACCATGGGAGCTGCCCATCCTTGCCTATCAGCCCGTTTTCGTCTTCTGCCCATACAAATGTTATCATGTCAGTCCTCCTGTTATATATTTGCGTGTTACAACTTATAAGTTGTAACACGCAACAATGTTCTCTTATACCGCTATTGGTGCTTTGATTGATTTATGTGGATGATAGTCTTTCACTTTAATATCATCCATTTCAAAATCAAAGATACTTTTTTCTTTATTGAGTTCAAGAGTTGGAAAATCCCGGACGTCTCTGGATAACTGTTCATTAATCTGCTCCATATGATTCAGATACAAATGAGCATCTCCTAAAGTGTGCACAAAATCTCCGACTTCCAGGCCCGTTTCCTGAGCTATGAGGTGAGTAAGTAGAGCATAGCTGGCAATATTGAATGGTACACCTAAAAAGACATCTCCACTTCTCTGATAGAGCTGACAGCTCAGTTTGTTATCCTGCACGTAAAACTGGAAAAGTGTGTGGCAAGGAGGCAGAGCCATCGTTGGGACTTCTTCAGGATTCCACGCTGACACTATGTGTCTTCTTGAATTAGGATTAGTTTTAATAGACTCAATCACTTCTTTGATCTGATCAATAAACCCGCCATCGGCTGTTTTCCACGCCCGCCACTGAGCACCGTAAACATTCCCTAATGACCCGTACTTTTCTGCAAATGAATCATCCGTCAGGACTTTTTCTCTGAACTGTGCCATTTCATTATCGTATTGTATTTTAAACTCCGGATCCTTCTGACTTCTGATACCGAAGTCAGTCATGTCTGGACCATTATAATCTTCGCTCTTAACAAAGCGTTCGAAAGCCCATTCGTCCCAGATATGATTGTTGTTTTCCAGAAGAAACCGGATGTTTGTATCGCCTTTTAAGAACCATAGCAGTTCACTTTTTATCAGCTTGAAGAACACGCGCTTTGTTGTCAGAAGTGGAAACCCTTTTTGAAGGTCGAACCTCATCTGGTGTCCAAAAACTGAACGTGTTCCTGTACCTGTTCTGTCTTCCCTTACTGATCCTTCGTTTATAATTCTCTTAGCTAAATCAAGGTATTCCTGTTCCACTTTACTCTCTCCTCTATACGTATTGTGCGAGATATTCCCATCGTTCATATTTTTCGGCAAGCTGTCCACTTAATTCAGTCTGCTTATCAGTTAATTCACTCAGCTTGACGTGATCTGATACCACATGACTAATTTCTTCCTGAATGGCTTCAAGTTCCATTTCCAGCTGCTCAATGTCACTTTCTATGGACTCCCACTCTTTTTTCTCCATATAAGTCAGTGACGTCTTTTCTTTCGGTTCTTTTCTCTTTTCAGGTGCAGTTTTGTTCTTAATGACTGTGGGCTTTTCTTCCTTTATTTCTCTAGTCTGTTCCAGGTACTCAGTTAATGTTGCGTAACTTTCTTCGATCCTTCCATTGCCGTTAAAAATCAGCAGCTTACTGGCAATTTTATCAATAAAGTACCGGTCATGGGAAACGGCAATCACAGCACCGGAGAACTGACTGATGTACTCTTCTAGAATAGTCAGCGTCTGAACATCCAGATCATTTGTCGGCTCATCCAGAATCAGGACATTCGGCTGCTGCATTAGGATTTTGAGCAGATATAAGCGTCGCTTCTCCCCACCTGACAGTTTATTGATAGGCGAGCCGTGCATTGAACGGTCAAAAAGAAATCTTTCAAGCAGTTGAGACACACTGACGCTGGTACCATCGGCAAGTTTTACTTCCTCAGCAATTTCTCTCAAGTAAGTTATAACACGCTTGTCTTCATCAAATGCTTCATTCAACTGCCTGTAGTAGCCTATTTTTACTGTATCTCCTATTATGAGTTCTCCTGAGTCCAGTTCTGTTTCCTGTGCAAGGATATTCAAAAAAGTTGTTTTACCCGCGCCATTTACACCAGTGATTCCTATCCTATCTGTCTGCTGAACAAGCAAGTTGAACTGATCCAGTATCGTTAAATCACCCATACGTTTAGTCGCGTTCTCAAGTTCCAGCACCTTTTTGCCTAATCTGGATCCTGATAAATTCAGTTCAAGGTCAGATTTAGTGACCTGACTTTTGACTTGTTTTTCAATACCAGCAAACCGTTCTTTTCTGGCTTCCTGCTTAGTCCCTCGAGCCCGTACACCTGCGCGCATCCAAGCCAGTTCCTGTTTATACAGCTGTTTCTGTTTGTGAGCCATCTTGGCTTCAGTTTCTTCCCGCTCAGCTTTTAACTGCACGTACTGCTGGTAATTTCCCGAATAAGACTGTATCTTTCCGTTCTCAAGCTCAAGTATCTCATTAGAAACCCGGTCAAGAAAGTACCGGTCATGGGTAACCATCAGTAAAGCCCCTCTATAACCCGCAAGGTAATCCTCGAGCCATTTGATCATCTGAAAATCGAGATGGTTCGTTGGCTCATCAAGAATCAGCAGATCCGGTTCCTGAATAAGAACTTGAGCTAGGGCTGCTCTTTTTTTCTGTCCACCTGATAAAGTACCAACTTTTTTTGTACTGTCTGACAACCCTAACTGGTTAAGAATTGATTTAGCTCTGGAGCTGACTGTCCAGGCATCTTCCTGATTCATCCGTTTTTCAGCTTCTGTGAATGCCTGCTGAGTTTTAGGATTCAGGGGATCGTCTGACAGTTTCTGAAGGACCTCTTCATAGTGTCTTGCGGCCTGCACGACTGGTGAATCTCCATCAAATACTGTCTCAAACAAAGTTTTCTCTTCATCAAGTTCCGATTTCTGACTGAGGTAGCCGATCTCATACTCCCCTGGTTTTGATATAAGCCCGCTGTCAGGTTTTAATTCTCCTGCTACAATTCTGAGCAGACTTGTCTTTCCGGTCCCGTTGACTCCGATGAGCCCCACCCTCTGTGCTTCTCGGATAGAAAATGACAGGTCGTCAAATAATGTCTTGATTCCATAAGAATGTGTCAGCTGTTCTATTTTCCACTCTTTCATTGCATATCTCCTCACCTTTTCTCCTAATCATTCTAGCATATTTTACAGGTCAACACAGCATGGATTAACGAGGACACCGGTGACTCCCTTGTACTATGTGTAAAATTAATGTCGGAAGAGGGGAAATTCGACCTAGACAAAAAGAAAGAAGACCCTTAATCTAGAGATAACGACAACGCTAGAGAAAGAGGTCTTCTTATGAATCAAATTATATCAGAAA